>JAYVFX010000258.1:0-4688 GCA_043772795.1 Deltaproteobacteria bacterium | reverse complement strand
GTGGTGCTACCCAACTGGTCGATACACTGACAAAAGGCGATTACGGGAACGTCTTAAACAATCTCTCTGGCTTGCTTAATGGTGGCAACACTGCCGAGAGGATGATCAGCTCCGGTCGGAACATTCTCGGTATGCTGTTTCCCACTAAGCTGCCTGCCGTGAGTGAGATAATTACGACGTACAGTGGTATCAAAAGCACCTCTGCGTCGTCGCTGCTGAGCTTAGCGGCACCTGTGGTCTTGGGTGTGATCGCCCGAACACGAGCGATGCAGGGACTCAACGCTGAGGGTCTCGCCATGCTGCTGCTCAGCCAGAAAGAGGGGATCCTCAAACTAGCGCCACAAGGATTGACGGATGTTCTAGGGGTGAACGGCGAGACAGATCTTGGCGCGAAGGTTGCCAGCCTAGCAACCGCAATGACCCCGAACGGAAAAACACTGGCGACCTGGGAAGACGGGAACAAAGACACTGGGCGACCGCCATGGGGGTGGCTTCTCGTGGGCATCGTGGCGCTGAGTGCGGTCTATTGGTTATGGGGACGGGGAACAGGGGTATCTCCGCTAAGCGTATCCACCCCGCCGCAAACGGCAGTACTCGCGCTGGAATGGCTACCAACCCTTCCAACTGACAGTCCCCCAAACTGGGTTGTCCTCTCCCCAGCGAAAGGTCGCGTGCCCCTGCCTCTTACTACATCTCTGAGGAATTAGGAGGGTTTCGTCACGCCTCATACCGACGAGACGCAGTCTCTGTGTGAGAGGGCAGCGGACACAGCTGAACGGATAATCCAACATCTGCTGCACTCGCCATGTGATCTCGCCGACACCCGTCATCTCATGCGTCTTTTCCAAGCGTCGGTAGCGGATTTCCAGCAAGCCTTTGCGCGGCTAGAGGAAATAGCCGATCAGCCCTATTCGTAGAGGTACATAGATTGCGATTCCCTCACAACTTGCTACGCGGAGTCCGTTCAAGGACCAACACTCTCCCGGAGATCGAAGAACCGATTCGGGCAGAACTCTTTAGCAATGAACGCCTGGAGCAACATGCCGAGAGCCTGGCCATCGCCCAGGGCGTCACAACCGCGCAACAAAAGGGTCGTCCGTTGCTGCCGCGCGTTGTGGACAACGGGCGGGTGCTGCTTGAGTCTTACCGCACCATTGCCAAGGCGATCCGTGAGGAGCGTGCGGTCGAACCCGCAGCAGAGTGGCTTGTCGATAATTTCCATATCGTCGATGAACAACTGCGCGAGATTCACGACGACTTGCCATCCGGCTATTACCGCGAGCTACCGAAGCTGGCCGCAGGCCCCTTCCAAGGCTACCCGCGTGTCTTTGGGCTCGCGTGGGCGTTCGTCTCCCATACGGATAGCAGGTTTGATCCGGAAACACTCCGTCGATTCGTCCATGCCTACCAGCGTGTACAGCCATTGACGATCGGCGAGCTGTGGGCAGTCGCGATCACCTTGCGCGTAGTGCTCGTGGAGAATCTTCGACGTTTGGCGGAGCGGATCGTACATGGACGAGCAGCACGGCAAGAGGCCGATACAATAGCGGATAACCTGCTCGGACTTGGCGGTCGCCCGGCTGAACTGGCGGCAACGGCCTTGCGGCAGTTCGAGGGCGCCCCATTGGCAACGGCCTTCGCGGTACAACTTGTCCGGCGGCTGCGCGATCAGGACCCGGTGGTCACGCCAGCGCTTCACTGGCTTGAGAAACGCTTAGCCGCGCAAGAAACGACGGCCGATGACATTGTCCGGGTCGAGCACCAACGGCAAGCAGCGATGAACGTAACCGTCCGTAACGTGATCACCAGCATGCGCCTGATGTCTGCATTCGACTGGGCGGAATTCTTTGAAAGTGTCAGTCTAGTCGACGTCATACTCCGGGCTGACACGGATTTCGCCGCGCTCGATTTCGCAACCCGTGATCACTACCGGCACGCGATCGAGGAGCTGTCGCGTGGCTCTCAACACTCAGAGCTTGAAGTTGCTCGGCGGACGGTTCTCCACGCAACCAACTTCCGAATCGCAGCACAGAGTAGCGGTGATCTGCCCGGCAACTGTCAGGAGGATCCTGGCTATTCCCTCATCTCGACCGGGCGTCTCGCCTTCGAGCGAGAACTCGGCTGCCGCGTTCCCTTCAAGAATCGGTTGCTTCGCGCCTACGTGAGGCAAGCAGCACCTCGATATCTTGCAACCATCGCCATTGTCAGTGGGCTCATTCTCGCGCTGTTCCTTTGTCATGCCGGTGCAGCAGCAGTCGGGACAGTGGGGCTATTGCTGCTTGGCTTACTCGTCCTCGTTCCGGCCTCGGATTTGGCGATCGTCTTGGTGAATCGCACAGTCATGGCGCTGTGTGGGCCACGGGCACTGCCCAGGTTGGAACTCCGTGACGGCGTGCCGTCGGATTTGCGGACGCTGGTGGTCGTACCGATTCTCCTGACAGGCCACACTCAAATCGCGGAGCAGATTGAACGACTAGAAGTGCACTACCTCGCGAATCCAGATGGAGACCTCCGTTTCGCACTCCTTTCCGACTGGATAGACGCCCAGGTGGAAACAGCGCCGGAAGACGACGAGCTGCTAGCAGCAACGGTGGCGGGCATCGCGCGGCTGAACCGACGCCACAGACTCGTCCCAGATGGAAGCGAGCGATTTTTCCTGTTCCACCGGCGGCGCGGCTGGAACGAAAGCGAACGGAAGTGGATGGGATGGGAACGTAAACGGGGCAAACTGCACGAACTTAACCGTTTGTTACGAGGCGCGACTGACACCACTTTTTTGCTAACGGAGGGCCAGGCAGCTCTTATCCCATCTGGCGTCCGGTACGTTATCACACTCGATGCCGACACTCGGTTGCCGAGGGGAGCCGCATGTCGATTGGTGGGTACCCTGGCGCATCCCCTCAATCGGCCAAGGTTTGACCTGCGTGCCGGACGTGTAGTTGATGGGTACGCCGTACTACAGCCACGCGTCACGCCGACGCTGCCTACTGATCGCGAAGGTTCTCTGTTCCAGCGGGTCTCCTCCGGCCCGTGTGGCATTGACCCGTACACCTCTGCTGTCTCCGACGTGTATCAGGACTTGCTTGCTGAGGGGTCGTATACCGGGAAAGGGATTTACGACATTGATGCGTTCGAGGCGGCTCTCGCCGGACGGGCACCGGAGAATGCCTTGTTAAGTCACGATCTCTTTGAAGGCATCTTCGCGCGGGCAGGACTTGTCTCCGACATCGAGTTCTTCGATGAGTTTCCTTCACACTACGAAGTCGCCGCGGCCCGCCAGCACCGCTGGGCCCGGGGGGACTGGCAGTTGCTGCCGTGGATCATCGGGCACGCACCGGACATGCGAGGCGATCGGGTTCGCGCTGCGATTTCGCCGATCAATCGTTGGAAGATGTGCGATAACCTCCGGCGCACGCTGTCGGCGCCAGCCGCATTCCTGACTTTGCTTGCAGGGTGGACGTTGCCGTTCGCTTCGCCAGCGATCTGGACGACATTCGTGCTCGCTACCATCGCCCTCCCCACCTTTTTACCTGTACTGGGTGGGCTGCTTCCGCATCGCCGTGGAGTCTCGAAACGCAGTCACCTGCGTGCGGTCGGTATAGATGTAGTTCTTGCCGCGTCGCATTTTTCACTTACAGTGATATTTCTTGCTCACCAGGCATGGCTGATGACCGATGCGATCGCGCGGACGCTTTTCCGCGTCTATGTGACCCGCCGTAATCTGCTTGAGTGGGTAACGGCAGCGCAAGCGAAATCCGGTTCTGACCTGACCCTTGGCAGCCTGTATCGGCGAATGGGTGGGGCGGTCGTGCTCACCGCTGCTGTAGGCATCCTCGTGACATTCGCTCGGTCTGAAGCTTGGCCGATAGCTGCACCATTTGTTCTTCTCTGGACGCTTTCGCCTCTGGTAGCGCGATGGATCAGCCTTCCACCGCGCGGGGTCGAGATACGCCCGCTCTCGGCGGATGACGCACGCGGGCTCCGGTCAACCGCGCGCCGGACCTGGGGGTTCTTTGAGACGTTTGTTGGCCCCGAGGACCATGCCTTTCCTCCCGATAATTTTCAGGAAGAACCCTGGCCGGTCGTGGCTCACCGCACGTCGCCCACCAACCTCGGGTTGTATCTCCTCTCTACCATCGCTGCGCACGATTTCGGGTGGCTCGGCACCCTGGCTGCAGTCGAGCGGCTCGAAGCCACGCTCGGCACGATGAATAGTCTGGAGCGTTTCCGTGGTCACCTGTACAACTGGTATGACACACGAGACCTCCGCCCACTCGAGCCCAAATACGTTTCTTCGGTAGACAGTGGTAACCTCGCTGGTCACCTCATCGCGCTCGGACAGGCATGTCGGGACATCATTGACCGCCCGTTGCTTGGCCCGCACGTGCTCTCTGGAATTGAGGACGCCGTTCTCCTCACCCGCGCTTCAGCCCACGCAATTACCGACGACCGACGCACACAAACAGTCACTCGCAAACACCTGGACGAGGCACTCGACGCCCTTACCACTGCGCTTAGCCCGCCCCCTGTGACTCCAGGGGATTGGGTCCTACGCCTTACGGACCTCAAGGCCCGTGCGCATACCCTGGTGGATATTGCGCGTACGTTGACTGCCGAACGGGGTGATAGTGCAGAGACTGAGGTTCTGGCCTGGGCCGATACTGTGCGGCTGACTATCGAGAGCTATG
>JAYVFX010000257.1:0-2363 GCA_043772795.1 Deltaproteobacteria bacterium | reverse complement strand
TGGGCAATCTGGCGATGATCATCACGACCGAAGAATTGTCATGTGCATCCCTGGGAGTCGCGGGCAGTCTCATTACCCGTCCTGAGATTCTGACGAAAGCGCTGCTTCGTGGTGGAACGGAGGCACAAAAGAAGAAATGGCTACCACCAATTGCGGCAGGTGAGTTAATGGTAGCCATTTCTGTGACCGAACCGGATACTGGCTCAGACGTTGCCTCAGTCAAATGTCGTGCCGAAGCAGCAACTGTCGGTGGCAAACAAGGGTATGTCATCAACGGAGCCAAAGCGTGGTGCACCTTTGCTGGGCGGGCAAACATCATAGCTATGCTGACACGCACGAATCCTGATCCGAAATCTGGTGCGCGTGGACTGTCGCTATTTATCGTCGAGAAAGATCAATTCCCTGGTCACGCGTTTGAAATGCGCCAGCCCACTGGTGGAGTGCTGGGCGGAACCGCGATCCCGACGCTGGGATATCGCGGCATGCATTCGTACATCGTCAATTGTGACAACTACTTCGTTCTCGCCGAGAATTTAGTTGGTGAAGAAGGCGGACTCAATAAAGGCTTCTATTTACAGATGGCAGGATTCGCGGCTGGGCGGCTACAAACAGGTGGGCGTGCAACCGGTCTAGCGCAGGCTGCATTGGAAGTGTCAGCGACCTACGCCAATGAACGTAAGCAGTTCGGGACATCGCTGGGTGATTTTCAACTGACCCAGTACAAGCTCGGCCGCATGGCGACCTACATTGCCGCCGCACGACAACTTTCCTACGCAGCTGCTCCGGCAATGGACAAAGACGAAGCAGCTGCCGTCATCGCCGCCATGGCAAAGTTGTTGGCGTGTGATGTTGCCGTATCAGTCACCCAAGAAGGGCAACTGATCCACGGCGGCTGGGGATATGGTGAAGAGTACGCAATCTCGCGTTACGTCGTCGATGCGCTGGTCCTGCCAATTTTCGAAGGCGTGAAGCCGATTCTAGAACTGAAAGTGATTGGAAGAACGCTACTAGCGTAAGGCTGTAGGCTAAAGGCCGCAGGCTAAAGGGAATACCCCCTTGAAGCCTGTGGCCTTTGTGGTTAAGCATGTGACGAGTGACGTACTATCCGAGGTTTCGTAGATTTTGTAGATGTCGCAACAGACGGAGAATTTGGCGTCAGGAGACGCTGAGCTAACTGAGTGATGGTAGCAAGAGCTTCTGCAAGCTGCTCTGGTGTGTGATCCTCCCAGTCCTCCAACTGCATTCCCCAATCAACCAGTTCAACACAATCTGCAAGATGACGCTTCTCTAGCTGTTGAACGACATCAAGATTGAACAGCATGCGTTCAGCATAACGAACAGTAATGCATTTCCGTCGCAGGAGATCGGTAAGCGAGAGGGCGCACCAACCGACGAGACGGCGAATTTCCGTATCTGACGAAGTTTGATTACTGAGCAAATCAATAAAAGCTGTATGCAAAGAGGGCTGCATGGAGTTATTTCACCTTAACGCCCCAAACTTTTCCAGTCGGGCCGTGCTCGAAATAATGAAGCTCTGTTCCGTCCGTTCCTTGTCGATATACTTTTCGCCATTCTCCAGGATAGTTTTCGCGTAGAGCGCTGAGGATCTCTTCATTATTGATTCTGACTTTACGAATTCCGTGGCGAGAAGGTTTCCAACCGTACGGCACTTTTCCTGATTCGCGGAGTGAAGCAAAAATTTGTTCCGCTGCGATTTTCATTTGAACCCATTGGTCACTCCAGGTGATTTTTTTCTAAGGGAATAAACCTCCCCTGCTGCTATTTCGTCTTACGCGTAATAACTTTTCTTTTTTATAGCGCTCTCCCGCTCAAGATAGAAGATCTCCATCTTCTCCCAGGTGTCACCTTTTTTGATAAATTTGTGACCGCGTAGGATGGTGGCAACGATACCGAGGTCTGGCCGGCCAGGATAGTCACGTTTACCAGTAATTTCTGTTGCTACGAAAACAGTATCGCCGACGAAGACCGGTCCGGTGTGACGACCAGTGATGTAGCAAAGATCACCAAGCACGTTGTCACCGACATCTGGGCACGAGAGACCTAAACAAAGATTGAACGGAATGCCACCGTACACGATTAACTGCCCGCCGATGTACTTCGCTGGGTTTTGATCAACCATGTATTGGTTGCTGTGCACCTGTGAGGTGTTATCGAGCATTGCGGTCCATTCCATATGCGCCGTAGTGACAGTGCGTCCACGTGAATGCTCAAGCGTGTCACTGACATTGAAATCTTCAAAGTAGGTGTCGGGGTTGGTGAGATGGGCAAGTTCTTGATACTTACGACCTTTGTCGTACGCCGGAACCTGGAGATCACACGGAATGGTCGGAATCTCAGCTTGT
>JAYVFX010000256.1:0-2254 GCA_043772795.1 Deltaproteobacteria bacterium | reverse complement strand
GGATTCGAGGCCTCGGCAGAACCTCCCACATTTGAGCTAGACATATCTCGATTAGAAGGCACAGTGGGACCACAGTTTGAGAACGGGAAGAAGCTCCCGGTGATGGAAGTTTTAAGTTCAGTAATAGAGGGGCATTTTCTCCTTCTATTGGCTCGACGTTTGCCACAGGTGATGCGGCTACAACCATGGCAGCACTCTATAATGCAGCGACGCCCGGAACTGGATGGGAAGAGCGAGCCGATATGGTCTTTGAGCGGAATAGTAAAACTCTCAAAACTAAGAGCACCCTCTCACTCAATGCAGAGCCCACGGCGATGAGTTGGCTACCTTCATGGCTGGACTGGTTACGGCCCGAGTTCCAGAAAAAGGATGTTCGTCCAGTATTCTTCGGGACTGATACTTCACTGGGCCTAAACGTCGCCTGGAGTGGAATGACCGGAGGTTTTCCTGATTCAGCCAAGTTGGGATACAACAGAACAGAGCTAGCGTTGGTACCCATCGCTATTGAAGACAAGTCTCATAAGGACAAGGATAACCCATCGATTGTAATCCCCCAATTTGACATGAACATGGCTTCGCTCATGGCCACAGTGGATTCAGGTGTCAGTGGCATAACGAATTCTGATGGTACGCCGAAATTAGACAGCCAGCACCTCCAATATTTTGCAACCGGAGCAGCGGCAACTTTACTTTCTCTTCAGCAAGATGTGCGGGCTGCAATGCTGGCTCGTTTGGATCCCAACAAGGATACTTTCAAGAGCCAATTTGGCCAACTCATAAATAGAGAGGGCGAGATAAGCCTTCGCGCACAGATTGTGATGGCGCATATATATCGAGGACTTGAGTCACTGAAGACAGATGGTGACCAAAAAGCAGGGGAGCATCTTCGGTCACTAAACGATCTTGGCAAAATAGCACCTGATGAGATTACTACTTATTCGCTCGGTGATGCCGGAACTCTAGTTCAGGAGCATAAAGCGTATTTGCACCCCAATGAAAAACCTGACTTTAATACTTTCAGCACTTATCGATCCGAATTGGCAGGTTCGATTAACGCACTATCCAATGCACTTGGCCAAACAACTTTTCAATATAAACCACTTGGAAGTACTGAAGCCAAGGCTGTTACAAATGAACAGAAGGCTGATCTTACGGAGAAGTTGTCTCGTTTGAGGAAGCTGAAAGAAGATCTAATTGCGCGGGTAGCAAGTAACTCTTCTGCTGCTGCGGCCATCCAGTATTACCAAAATCTCCTAACGACGAACTGATGTGGAGGCAATATGACGGTTTCTTTGAAAAGCGACATTGAGATCCTCGGTCATGTAGCAAACGATACGTCAGAAAGAAGGCTGGCTCTTGATACCTGCTTAACGGGTCCGTGGTTCTCTGCGGACATCCTCAAATTAGAAAGAGAGGACTCTACTAATTGGAACGGTTGGAGGATGTTTGAGAAATAAACTAGCAGGCATCCATGGTGAAATCTGACGAGTACGGAACAAGGTCTTCATTCTTGGGGTAGTTCAAGGTAGCTTCCTGTCCCGGTATCTGCGGCCCCTTCGGCTATTCGAGTCGAAACAAAGGGGTCGGGGTGAACTGGCTCGGGTTTGGAGGACGCCTCAAATAGGGAGACGATAGCCACCGAGTAGGTGCGACATGGGCCAATGACGATGATTCACTCCCGAGTTTAAGCGACAGGCCATGAAGGGGATGGAGGGAATCACCTCTGACGATGAAGGAAACACAAAGGGGTCGGGAGTCTTTTTAACGTCGACCTGGAGGAGCACCAGACTAAAAGTGTCGGCATTGGTGGAGGCAGACCAGAGCCAATGGAAACGCTCGACATAATGACCTCTACGATGGGTCTTTTTGAAATTGAATTATATAAGTGTCTGGCATCATCCTTCACAAAATGGTAGACGATGCGACGTTTGTGTCGAACAAAGGTTTCTGGTACTTTTCGCTGGTCCGCCGCTCTTGTGCGTGAAGACTTCGGCGAGCTCAGTCGAGCCGCGTCGTTCGTGAAGCGTGAAGCG
Source organism: Deltaproteobacteria bacterium (assembly GCA_043772795.1). Taxonomy (GTDB): domain Bacteria; phylum Desulfobacterota; class Binatia; order Bin18; family Bin18; genus VGTJ01. The sequence continues at coordinate 221 of JAYVFX010000256.1, read as the reverse complement.
CGGGGGGCTCATTTAACACACGATACACCGTTGGAATCTTACGTGATGACGTCGATATTAACTAAACCACAGGATGCTCAAAAAGCCCGTTCAGCAAGGCCGCAGCGAGAGAAGACCGGAGGCGTACACTCTGGGGTACGTTGAGGATCTGAACGACGCGAGAACGCTGCTGGCGGGCTTTTTCAGCATCCGACTAGGAGGAGGACTCTCATGCTATTCAT
>JAYVFX010000255.1:0-7723 GCA_043772795.1 Deltaproteobacteria bacterium | reverse complement strand
CGGGCAATGGCAATGAGTGCGACCTCCAGGACAATTTCAACATGTACAACATTTTCAACCAGATAGGCTTTGACGGTTTCTAATAGCTCGATACCGATTAACACCAGTAAGAAGAAACCAAAGATATCCAAGATCTCGTTGATGTCGAGCAGCACGATGGGTGGGGTAATGATATCTTGGACGATGATCCATCCCAGTTCTGCAGTTGCCAGTAAGATAACCACGATCATCATCACAATCAGCGCAACGATGATTACTCGCTCAAATATTTTGATGACTCGGTCCATGTCAATGCTCCATTCTTTGTGATTACTGTACGCGTCCACACCCACGTTACGAGGCGGATGCTGCCCGTCTCAATAGCCACTTCTCCAACTCTACCGTCCAGAAGACGATGGTACTTGCCACCAGACAGAGACCCAACTGATGCCTACTCAACGCCTGAGTCTGGAAGAAGTCCTGTGGCTAGGGACATAGACTACCGCCAATTGCAAGGCAAGAGTGATCCCCACGGCCCAGAGTAGAGTTGGATTGGTACGCAGACCAATGGTGAAGAGATACTCCCGATTCGACCATACGGCCATAGCATGACCAAGCTGTGAGAGCGTCAGTGTCATAAAGACCATCGTACCCCACGGTCCTGTTGGTCCATCGTGAAGATACGTGTCATAGCCGACACCGAATGAGACGAGGGCTAAGAGGAGGCCCATGATCACAATGTGTCGCCCGATCCCACGGCTAAAGATACTTTCGTTCGGAGCAAACGGTGGACGCCGCATTACGTCTTTGTCGGACCGGTCTTCGACGCGTTGGTTATCTCACTCATGGACAAGGCGCTTGCGAAGACACCGCTTGCAACGTGACTGACAGCTTTTGGGCTCACCCCTCTTACGAAGCTGATTCAGGAGCTACAAGGCCAAAGCTCTGTACAATGATTTCTGCAGCTCCTTCCCTGTAAAAAGTGAGTTTCTGTAGCACGCAAATGGCCCTCATGTGCTGTATCCTCGTTGCTGTTTGACTATGCCGCCAACGTCATGAGGTGTGTTCCAGCTGAAGGACGTCGGCAGTGGAGGGAACGGGCGACGTTAGTTCGTTGCGTCTCAGGTTGAGAATGTTGCTGAAGTCCGCGACGAATGTAGTCCGGGGTAAGCTGTAAGTGCAAACAGACACTTTCGAAGGAATACAAATACTCGCGCTCTTGAGACCAGAACCAATTCTGTGCCTCAGTGAACAATCGGTTTCCCCGGTGGGTCGTAGAGGTGGAATAGCGCAGATATGAATGCAACGCTTCCTGTAAAACGGCTAACATGAGAAGACGCTCCCCAGACCAATTAACATGTGATTCATACGTCGGGGTAAAAAACTGCTCCGGAAGCAGAGTTCCCTGTAGGCTGATCTCTTTCTCGATCAATGCTAGTGGGGATCTAATTGTAGAGGAAAGGGGTTGAGTCGCTGGTATACGGTTTGCTTTTTTCATGGCTGTTGTCCTCCTATCGTATTAGAGATCACCGGAGTGACCTCTGAGTATGACTGACAAATCTGAAATGATGCCTGCTATGACCCTAGTCTTCAAAATTTTCGTAAAACACGTAATTTGTGGCGTTCGCGTTGATCTCGAAATACACTTTTTTCTCTCCAGGATCGGCTTTGTAGTTCAGATTCTTGTCAACGTTACCGTAGCCAAACCGATACGGACGTATCGCATCTTCGGTCGTCCCGTAGGCGGTCGACAGTTTGTCGATATTGATAAACCGCATTGTGAGTTTATCGCCAGCATAGATGTCCAGCACTCCGCTCGTTCCGGTCCAGTTTTGGATTGAGCGACCAATCTGGTTTTGGGTGTCTTGTGTACAGCCCGACAATAGGCCGAAGATTAAAGTGAGTCCTAGTGCAATGTGCCATGAGTTCTTACTTATCATTCAGTTCTCCTTTCCGTTGTTGGCGTGTTCTTGCGTGTTATTGGAGCAAGTATAAGATCGCAAACGCTTCTAGGCAAATAGATAATTTTGATCTATTTATAGAAAAAATAGATGTAAGGAATAGGTATGGAATGGCTGAACTATCACCATCTCTTATATTTTTGGACAGTAGCACGTCTTGGCAGTATTACGCGGGCGACGGAGGAGTTGTATCTTACGCAGCCCACAATTAGCGCCCAGCTTCGCGTCCTTGAAGAATCGTTAGGGGAAAAACTGTTCACGCGCACGGGTCGCAATATTACGTTGACGGAGATGGGGCGGGTGGTGTTCCGCTATGCGGACGAGATTTTCTCTCTAGGCCGAGAACTGACCGATACGCTCAAAGGGCGCTCGGTCGGGCGCCCAGTGCGATTCACCGTTGGTATTGCCGACGTGTTGCCGAAGTTGATTGCCTATCGTCTGTTGCAGCCGGCGCTGCAGTTGACAGATCCTATCCGCATGGTTTGCCATGAAGATAAACCAGACCGATTGTTGGCTGAACTTGCGGTGCACGGGTTAGATCTGGTCTTGAGTGATGCTCCGATAGGCCCGCTTATTAAGGTGCGAGCTTTTAGTCATTTGCTCGGGGAAAGTGCCGTAACTATTTTTGCCCCGGCGAAGCTAGCGGCCAAATATCGTCGTCAGTTCCCTCGTTCTCTCAATGGCGCGCCGATGCTTCTACCCACGGAAACTACGTCACTGCGACGGTCGTTTGATCAATGGAGTGGGGCTCAAGGCATCCGTCCGTTTATCGTGGGTGAATTCGAGGACAGCGCTCTCCTGAAAGTCTTTGGCCAAAGCGGCGCAGGACTCTTTCCGGCACCGTCTGTTATCGAGGCGGAAGTGCGGAAACAATATGGGGTGCAGGTTGTTGGACGCTTAGAAGAGGTGCGCGAGCGATTTTACGCGATCTCGGTCGAACGTAAGCTCAAACATCCAGCAGTAGTGGCGATCTCCGAGGCCGCTCACCAGAAGCTTTTTGTATGACAGCCAACAATACTCAGCTAAAAAGGTCTTCATAATCCGCAAAGAGGAGGGTACTATGCTCGTCAATGGGAAATGGGACGGTGACTCACAACTCCGCAGACCGATGGATGCCCAGGGACGCTTCGTTCGTCCAGCCTCGACATTCCGTAACTGGGTGACGTCCGACGGTACGCCAGGGCCAACCGGCGATGGTGGCTTTCAGGCCGTACCTGGCCGCTATCATCTCTACGTCGCGCTCAATTGTCCGTGGGCCTGTCGCACGCTGGTGTTTCGTAAGTTGAAAAAACTCGACGATGTCATCTCAGTGTCGATCGCCATCCCGACTGTCACCGATCAGGGCTATAGTTTCGGTGAATATCCAGGCTCGATTCCCGATCCGTTGTTCAACATCCGCTATGTGCACGAACTGTACACCCGCGCCGACCCGCACTATACCGGTCGCGCGACAGTGCCGGTGCTGTGGGATAAAGAGCGCGCAACGATCGTCAACAACGAATCGTCTGAGATCATTCGCATGTTGAACTCGGCGTTTGATGATTTTGGCGATGCGTCAGTCGACTTCTATCCACCAGAGTTGCGTACGCAGATCGACGACTTGAATGCGCGTATTTACGAAGGTTTGAACAATGGTGTCTATCGCGCTGGGTTTGCGGCCACACAAGAAGCGTATGAAGAAGCCGTCACCGCGGTCTTCGCCTGTCTTGATGAACTGGAACAACGATTAGCGGGGCAGCCGTATTTGCTCGGCGAGCGGATCATCGAAACCGACTGGCGGGCTTTTATGACGTTGATTCGTTTCGATGTTGCCTATCACGGATTGTTTAAGTGTAATCTGCGACGCGTGAAGGATTATCCCAGGCTGTCGGCGTATCTCAAACGGCTATATGACGTCCCCGGGGTTGCGGAGACGGTGGACTTTCACCACATCAAACGCACGTACTACAGCATCACCCGGCTTAATCCCACCGGCATCGTGCCGAAAGGGCCGGAGAAGATCTTTGCGGCGGGATAAACTTGCTGGGTGATCCGGCACTCTGGGCGGTGCCTGAAACGCTGCTGAGTAAACGGTATGGCTTTCACCAAAGGGAAATCCATACCGCGCGGAGAGCAACGTGCCACCGATGGAGTTCCAGTACCAGCGAATCATCGCTGTTCCCCGTTTGCTCATTTGCGCTCTCCTGCGGATTCACGTGCTAGTGTTTGCACAGCCTCACGTCTGTTGATCCTTTCTATTCAAAGCCGTTGCCCTCTTTGTGAGTCACTCCACATCTACATCATCAACTAGCCCTAACTCTCGCAGGGCAACTTTCATCTCTTCGATTTTCTGATCGGAGATACCTCCTTCTGGGGCAATGTCTACTTTTAACGTCAGACTCAGCCCCTTGCTGGCTGCGAAACGTGAAAGTACTTTGGTGTAGAAGTTCATCCACTTCTGCGGCGGGACGGCGCCAGTCCAGTGTACGCTGGAAGCAACTTCCGGTGACGAGGGCTTCTCAATGATCGGGAGTGGTGGTGACGCCGTCGTCCCATCACCATCGGTTATCCCGGAAGTACCCGTGTCCGTGGTTCCTCCCGTTTCTGGAGGAGTGATGACGGGTTGTTGAATAGGAACCCCTGCCGCTTTCGTCTTCTGGTACGTCTCCGCCGTCTCCTTGGCGATGAGGAACATATCCGCGGAGAGTTCTACATCATTCGTTGTGAGGTTATCGCCATAGCAGAACGGCTCATACTCTCCGTTTGCCGTCTTACCGACATACGCAAGCCGCCCCTCTTTCACTCCCTTGGCAATGGTGTCTTTGAGCACGTCACCGTTGCGCAAGCGGGGGAATTGTGGCGAAGCAAAGAAGGCGTCGCGCACGGCCTTGGTGCTCCACTCCGTAAATGCTGGCGGCCAATTCCGCGCGAGGAAATTGGGACTGACTCCTTCCTCAATGTCCCCATCCTGGCGTAGCCGATTCAGTATGAATGCGACAATAGTCCCGGCTGCGCTGGAGTGCACCAGCCCCAAGTCTACTGTTCGTATGGTGTTGTCTTTGCCCAGAAGCAAGACATTTTTGTACGTCCGCCAGACGGATTCTTTCAGATCTCGTTGCGCCTTCTTGAGGTTCTCAGCTAATTGCCGTTGCTGGCTCTCGTCAATCCGTAGCGTCTCCTCTTCTTCCTGAATCGCTTCCCATGCCAGCACCTTCCGTGCTTCTTCTCGCAGCGAGGAGACAGACTCGGGGGCGCACCAGATCAGCGCACTTTTACAGGTGCGGGCTGATGTTCCGTACTCTTGCGTCATCGTATCCACCCACTGAATCAACTTCTTCTCGTCTTGCTCTTCTGGTGCCAATACGACAAAGGTGAGAAGCGGACGATCCGGAATCTGACTACTCTTGCTGGGGAAGTAGACCCGCTCTACTCCCTTTTCTTCGGCGAACACTTTCTGGACCTCCGCGCGGACCCGCTCATCGATCTTGTCCCCCTTAATCCCGGCACGGCGGTCAGCTAACAACTTGTTCAGATTCGGAGAGAGACTAAAGCGGTAGCGGTTGCGTTCGACCGACAAGTAGTAACACGAGCTGCTGAGCGTCTCTAGCACTGTCTCGATATTGCCAATATCGAGATCCGGCTCGCCCACCGCTAGGCGAATCTCTGGAATAGTGGCTTCGGCGTGCATCTGCCCACCGTTAGATTCAAAGAAGATCGTCGTGGCTGCTTTACGATGCAGGCGTCCTTTCTTGATCGTATCCACTGCCTCGACATCAAGGCGGATTGCATGAGAGTCTTTCTTTCCGCAAATGTCAGTCGTGACTGCGGCCTCTAACCGATGCTCGCCCAACTGCTCGAACATTGCTGCGCGGAAGAGTAGTTGATCAAGGGGTGCCGTCCCTAACCCGATCAAAGGATCGCGGTGTGCACCTTTGAATCCTTCGTAGTAGGCATGGGAGACCCACAGGGCCAGTAGCCGGAGGACACCACGGGTGCGCTGGAAGCGTGGTAGGGCTTGCCATTTCCGTTCAAAGACGGAGAGCACCAAAGGATGAAAAGGATACGTAGCAGCAAATGCGTCACGGCCTTGATCAACCGGAAACCAGTCAGGAAGCTGTTGCCGATAGTTCATGGCCCACTCGGCATACTCACTACACGTTTGTAGAGCATCGCGGGTCATCAGCATTTTCCCCTCTTGCGAGACCGCCCGCTCATCCCACTCAAACAGCCGACGACGAATAATCTCTGAGGTCTCGGCTTCTGCTGCCATGACCACGGCTTTACCAACCCGATCAAGTAGTTTTTTGAACCGCTCGTAGTCCGACTGATCTTCGGCGCTCATTTCCAACTCTGAGGCAGGAATCGAAACAGCCAAGACTACGTTGTTGGAACCGCGCGCTATTTCCGAAAGGTTCTGGAGGAAACTATACAACTGTGCTGCCATCCCGCTCTTTCGACTGCGGCTGACGTAGTTCATCAATTCATCCATGAGGATCACGCAGGGCGTCCCCTCAGGGAGAAATTTGCGGATGACATCACCAGCCGGGGCAGTCATTTGCTTTTCGTGCTCTGCTAGCACCCGCAGCCCGTCTTCACCGCTCAGTTGAAAAGCGATTTCGCCCCACGGTGTTCTGCGTACTGGCGTGCCATCGTCACCGCCACGGCCACTGATGGAGTCGAACTCCGTACCAACGAATACCGCCGTTGCCGCGTTGGGAACAGTTGGCATCCCGGCTGTTTCGAGCAGGCGCTGAACACCCATCCAGCGATCTGCGGCAGAGCCAGAGTGGGCAAGATGATAGAGCAAGGTGAGGGCATGCGTTTTGCCACCACCAAATTGCGTGGCGAGGTTGAACACAGCGGAGGTCTCGGTCTTTTCTCCAGAGAGCCGCCGAATAACCTGCGCAGCGAAGTCGGTGAGGCTTCGCGTTAGATAGGTGCGAGCAAAGAACTGCTCAGGTTTGCGGTAGACATCCGGGGCACGATCGTCACGCACTTGATCAAGGTGAACAGCAAACTCCGCCGCATCCAGTGGTTTGCCTTCGCGCAGATCTTCACGGGGCTGGATGACGTGGAACCAGGGTTTCAGTTTGGCCATGACGGATTCCCCTCCTTTACGCGCGTTCAAAACGGCCAGTATTGGTGTTCGTCCACTGTTGCAAGAGGTCCACTGCTTTTCTCAGGGCATAGAGCCGCCCTGCCGGGGCGTCTCTACCGCTCACGATTTAAGGTTACATGTATAAATTTTCCGGATTGTCTTTGTCCAATTCCCATTTCAACGGATTGTTGATGATGTACTCCCGGATATCATGCAAAGATCGCTCGTCACGGATGATATGGTCGTAAAAGCGAGGGTGCCAGGAGAAGTCCTGACGCCCAGCAGCCCAAATGCGTTTCGTACATGATGATTTGAACTGTTCAATAATGGCACCCAACGAATTTGCTTTCCATCCTGTAGAGACGCCCCGCCGGGGCGTCTCTACGATGCGCAGTGGCTTACTGCCTTCAAGAACAACGATGCCGTGGAGATGGTTTGGCATGATCACCCATTGGTCCAGTTTCACACCTGAACGAACTTGCTTAGTTTTGATCCACTCTTCAGCCACAATATGTCCGACTATTGATAGGTGCATCTCTCCTTTCACTACGTCACCAAAGCAGCAACGTCGTTCCCTCGTACAAATCGTGACGAAGTACCAACCGGCTGCCGCATAGTCCCATCCTGGCAATCGAGCCGACTCGATACGGTATTTCTGCTTAAACAGTGCCATGCGTCGTGTTCTCGTTACGATAAAGAGACGCCC
>JAYVFX010000254.1:0-3306 GCA_043772795.1 Deltaproteobacteria bacterium | reverse complement strand
TGAATCGGCGTATATGGCGGCAGAAACTCAAGAAAAAGAGCTGCGTGCGAAGATGGAGGAACAGAAAGGCACGACACTGCGGATGAAAGATACGGCAGTGGACTACGTCATTCTCGAGCGCGAGGTGAATACCAACCGCCAGCTCTATGACAGTGTGTTACAGCGCATGAAAGAGATTGGGATGGCGGCAGAGCTGCGCACGTCCAATATCTCAGTCATTGATCAGGCCGAACGACCAACCGCTCCCTCAGGACCGCAGAAAACGCGGAGTATGTTGTTTAACGCGTTGATGGGACTCCTTGGTGGAGTGGGTCTCGCTTTCTGCTTGGACTATTTAGATAAGAGCCTCAAGAACCCAGAGGATGTGGAGCACTACCTGGGCCTACCGAACCTCGGTGTCGTTCCGGATTTCTATCGCGTAAACCAGCGCAACGGTTCTATTGCGAATCGTCTTTTCGGTAACACCCGCAATGCCAGTGTAGGTGGCTCTCAGACATCGAACCCAGGAACCAATACCAATAGTACAGAGCTAATCCTTTCCCCTAGTCCACTTGCGGTTGTCACTGAAGCGTATCGTATGTTGCGCAACGCTATCCTGCTGTCGCGAGCTGGAGAACCGCCGCGAACAGTAATCTTTACCAGCGCTATGGAAGGGGAGGGAAAAACCACCACGACCATTAAAACAGCTATGGTGTTCGCGCAAATGGGCGTCCGGGTATTAGTGATTGATGCCGACTTGCGCCGTGGACGATGCCACAAGCTACTCGGGATGGCCAACCAGACTGGACTGACCGAATTCCTTGCTGGTCAGCGAGATCTCAACGAGGTTATCAGACCAACAGCGAAAGAGAATCTCTTTATTATCACTAGTGGTGTACCGCCACCGAACGCCGCCGAACTGGTAGGCTCCAGTAAGATGGCTGCAATGTTACAAGATCTACAAAAAGACTACGATTGTATCCTTGTCGATTCGCCTCCTGTAATGCCGGTTAGTGACACGATCCCATTGTCCACTATGGCAGACGGTGTAGTGTTGGTGGTGAACGGACCGGTCACCTCACGCAAGATCGTTAAAGAGGCTCAGTCGCGCCTCACCTTTGCGCGAGCGAAGATTCTGGGCGTGGTGCTCAATCGCCTAGACCCACGACGCGGAACGTACGCCTACTACTATGGTCACTACGAGTCACATTATCATACGCCGACCGCTCCGGCGTAGCGGGACAAGCAGGAGCAGGGAGCAGGGAGCGAAGAGTGAGGGTCGAGAACAAATATACTCTGCACGGCCACGAATTGCGTTTTTGTAATTCTTCATGACACGGCGATGAATCACCGTGCTACAGTCGCTTCAATAGGCACGATGACGACAAGGTTTTTGCTCCTTGGTCAGCGTCACTGTGTGAGTGCGTGTGATCGTCTCATACGATGGGGCATCTTCTTCCTTATCTTCTTCACCCCGTCCGCTTTTGGTGCTGTCCATCCCTGGGCCTTCTCCGTAATGGAGGTAGTCGCCTTCCTACTCGTACTAACGTGCATAGGAAGAATACTGCTTTCTTCACATCCTGTTGCGCTGCTTCCACTTCCTCCTCCTCTTCTTCCCCTAACTCTCTTCCTTGGTCTTGTCTGCTTTCTTCTGCTTCCCCTTCCTCCCTCTCTTCTTTCTCTTCTCTCCCCCTCGACCTATGATCTGTACAGCCGCAGCCTTCCCGGCTGGCCATTAAGACCACCATATGGCGAGCTTGTCTCTTTAGCGTCGGAAACAAGCAAGATCTCCGGAGATACACCATCTGTTATGGTGAATGATCAGAAATTCCTCGGTTCTCCTGCTCCCTGCTCCAGGCTCCTTGCTCCAGGCTCCTTGCTCCAGGCTCCCTGCTCCGAGCTCCCTGCTCCGAGCTCCCTGCTCCCTGCTTGCCTAAGCCATTGGCGTTCTCTCTCTCTAGCTCCGGCTCTTACGCTGACCAGTCTCCTCAAGTGGTGCGCCTACAGCTGTGTACTCTTTGTTGTTTTGCTCTACCCGTTTAATCACAAAGGCGAAGGTGGTGTTCAGTTCAGCCGCTCAGTCTTAAGAGCGGTTCTTTTTACAGGCTTTTGTCTTGCTGCCATCGGCATTATCCAACAGTGGACGTGGAACGGAAAGTTTCTGTGGTTTTTTGTGCCGTATGATTGGAACGGACCAGGCTCGCTCGTACAACCGCGTGCGAGTGGCCCCTTCATTAACCCAGATCACTTTGCCAATTACTTAGCGGTTATCTTTCCTCTGGCGTTGGTTGGGACTTTTTTTCGCACTGATCTCGTCTCGCAACGGCTGGATTGGCCCTTACGGATTTTTTGCGGTTGTTCCGTTTTTCTCTTGATTACTGGGATACTGCTGAGTTTGTCACGCAGTGGTTGGCTTGGCATGGCTTTGGGCTTACTCCTCGTGCTGGTAGTCTTTCCGTACCTCAGACAACATCCTCATACATCAGCCTCCCACGGACTAAAATATTCCGTGACAAAGCGCGTAGCAGTCAGTGTTGTTGTGTTGGTGATTTCAGCCCTGCTGTTTGTTGGTCCTACGAGTCGAAACATGATCGACACGCGATTGGCAGAAACAGTAGAGAAAGATGACAGCCTGCAGGGGCGCGTTTCCGCCTGGCAAAATACCATGAACATGGTGCGAGACTTCCCGCTCTTTGGGGTCGGCCTGGGAGCATGGCAGGATGTCTTCCCGCGTTACGAGCGACCACCGTGGTCTGCTGATTACTTTAGCGAGGCCCACAATGATTATGTTGAGATCCTGGCTGAAACTGGCTTCACCGGGTTTGGTATCCTCGCCTGGGCGGTGTGGCGCATAGCCAAAAGACTCGCCCGAGGCCTTACGCAAGTTTCCGTCGAAATCTTCCCTTTGTATACGGCGTTATTGGCTGGTCTCGTAGTGATGGGATTTCACGAACTGGTGGATTTTAATTTGCAGATTCCTGCGAATGCAGTTCTCTGTACTGTACTTCTCGGCACCGCTTTACGGTTAACTTTGCCGGAACTCACGAATGAACACGAACACTCGAAGCCCGCTCGACAGTCACCTGTCAGAACTTCGCTCGTTGTGCTGGGCGCAGTACTTACAGTGGGGTTCCTCCTCATGCTTGCATTGGGGCAAGAGCGTATGCCTTATCCAAACAGTTTAGTCGAGCCACTCTCATTTGCTGCCGCGAGAGAACGCGTGCTTAGCCATCCCGCCCGAGGGGATTCACATTTCGAACTCTATCGGTTGTTACGACGGAGCGATGCTCCCCCTGAGGCTTTGCTCAAAGAACTGGACATTGCCCT
>JAYVFX010000253.1:0-4606 GCA_043772795.1 Deltaproteobacteria bacterium | reverse complement strand
CTGGAGAACGACAAAGATGATGTCCGTCGCATTGCCCTGCAAGCGCTGCAGATTCGTACTGGGCAAAGCAAAGATTTTGCGCCCGACGCTCCGGCTAATCTGCGACAACCAGCAGTGCAGCGTTGGCAGGCGTGGGTGTCAAGCACTGACTGATGGGAGAATAAAAGAGGCTCGTGCCGATTTAACCGCGGGGCTCACGCTATTACCCGATGCACCGATCGTGCAAGCGAGTAATGCAATCCTGGCAAACGTTCTCAAGAACCGGACGGATATCGGAAGCAGTTCCTCTCGCTGTCTTCCGTCTGGGCAGAAGACGCACGATTGCCAGTGCTTCTAGGAATGTTGTCTGCTTATCACGGCGATTTTGACGACATGCAGAAAGCGCTCACCGGAGTGGCTACACGATTAGGTGAAGAACACGCGGCACATCGCATTGGTACTCTTCTGGTGGGGAAGCATACCGGCTTTGCTACCCTCAAGATGATGTTTGGCGACAATTGGAAACAGGAGCTGGATGACCTCTACATCGGGCAAAGCTATTATTTCGCGCTCCTCTTTTCCGCTCACATTCAAGAAGCGCTGACCTTCGCAGAAAAGATCACTATTCGTTATGGCACGATTCCAGCGGCGCAGCGTTTCTGGCAAGAGAGGCTTGCGGATGCACTCGTATTCTCAGGGAGAACAGGAGACGCACGTCGTATCTATGAAACGATTCTCCAACAATGTCCCGAGTGTACAACCACGCAGCAACGGCTACGTGCATTAAGCGAATAATCTGACTGAAAGGAACACTATGAAACGGCTCGTCGGTTTTCTTGTCGTAAGGAAATAAGCATCGGGACTGACCCTAACGTTCGCGCAGCCAGCGCCGAACTTCAACGGCTTTATGCGGATCTCATAGTACGTTACGGTGCTGAACACCCATATAATCGCGATGCGTTTTATCAACATCTCTGCGCGCTCGACTTCCTCTAGTAGGGACGCGGCATGCCATACGCCTAACGGCTGCCGGGCAATTCCAGCCTTGACTTAGCGCGCCCAGTGCTCAATAGTCGCCGGATAAATACATTCTTGAGGGGGTATTACTATGAAGCTATATAATCTGGCGTTGAGCAACTTCGCGGCAAAGAGCCGTATCGCTATCTACGAGAAGGGACTCAACGTTGAGTTGGTTGATCCGCCGGGTGGCATGGGGTCAGCGGACTACAAGAAAATTAACCCGCTAGGGAAAGTACCGGCACTCGTACTCGATAACGGGCAACTCATTGCTGAATCTGAGCTGATTAATGAGTATCTCGAAGATAAATTCCCAGCTAAGCCGTTGCTGCCGAAAGATGCCGAAGGTCGCGCCCAAGTGCGTGCATTCACCCGTTTCCATGACCTCTATCTAGAGCCGCCGATGCGTGCCGTGTTCCCGAAGCTGTTTGGTCAGGAGCTCGAGGACAAGTTCATTCAAGAGAAGATTGCGGATGTGAACAATCGTCTTGATCAGCTTGAAGCAATGATCGGTAGTCAGTGGGCAGCAGGAAGTGCCTTTACGCTTGCTGACGCAGCACTTGCACCGACGATGTTCTTCTTGACGACTTTCCTGCCGCAGTTCGGCAGTAAGCTCCCAACGGAAGGTCGGCCAAAGATCACAGCCTGGTGGAACCGTGTGCAAGAGCAGCCGTCTGCCAAGAAAGCCATTGGTGAGCAACAGGTTGCGTTGGCCGCGATGATGAAGAAGTAGTTTCGTTCTTCTGTAGGGGCGCAGCATGCCACTGGTCCCAACTTAAACCGGTTGCTGAGCAGCAATTCCCTCTCCCTCCGGAAGAGGGCTAGGGTGAGGGGATCGAAAAGGAGGACTCTTCTGATCTCTTCCCCTCATCCTGACCTTCTCCCGGGAGGGAGAAGGAACCCAAATTCGTTGCGTCACAACCTAAAAGCCAGGATCTGCCCTTAAGTTGTGACAAATGCAGCATGCTGTGCCCTTACCTACCTTTTGCTCCTTCTGGAGTTACACTGTCTTTTTTGTCTCGGTCGCTGCCGGGAAGATCTTCTCAAAAATCTGTTTCCACCGCGCCAGTTCTTCTGTCACCACACGAGTGACGTCATCTTGCACTCGCCGCACGGTCGCGGCTAACCCTTCGACCCCTTCTTCGAGCTTGCGTTTCTCTTCTGATTTGCTCGCGCTGTCGAGCGCACCACGAAATTTATCGAGTTGCCGCGAAACCTCACGAACTGTGCTGTCTATACCAGCTATCTGTCGTTTAAGTTCAACCGCGAGTTCTGATTCTGCTCCCTTAATATGGCTTCCTGGAGGGAGAAGCGGGCTTTTCTCATCAAAGACAACAAGGCGAAGACCTGGCCCGGTTGTTCCGGTTGCGGGAGTCACGAAAAAGGTAGCGTTTTCACGAAGTCGCTGTTGGCCGTTGGGATCAAGAGTCACGATAACATCCGTGCCGCTTTCCCCGTCCGCAGTTAGGTGCGCCTTCACGGCAACAACTTTTCCGATAGGTGCGCCAGTCTCTTCGATCACTGCGCCAGCTCTCAGACCGTGCGCTGCGGGCAGTTGTACGATCCATGTCGGCGCAAGAGCAGAAGGAGTGGCAAAGACGCGCAGCAGCAACAAAGAGGAGAGACAAAACATTCCAACGAAGAGATATTTACGCATGGGTACCCTCCGAAAATCGGCGTTGTTGAAACAAACACGCGGTTGCGGCAGAGGTTGCACCTGGGTAGGCGAAAAGGGGAAATGGGAAAGGTATCCTTATTCTTGCCTATTCGCCCTTTACCCTTTTCACCTTTTCCCCCTTCCGTAAATGGCGCATAGCTGAAAATGTGTAGCTCTGCTATTGGAGCTGGGTAAAGGAGAATCTGCATGAAGTTTGGCTACTTTACGCTCACTGATAACCCCCCAGCATATGGAGCGCAACGCAGAGATCCCAACCAGTTCTTACGCGAAGTGCTCGAAGAGTGCCGGGTCGCTGAAGAACTAGGCTACAACTCCGCCTGGGTGCCTGAACATCATTTCGGTTTCTTTGGCTGTCTTCCAGCGCCAGCGACGTTTCTTGCGTATGTGGCCGCGCAGACGAAACGTATTCAACTTGCCCCAGCGACGGTCTTGCTCCCCTGTGACCACCCGTTACGTGTCGCTGAAAACTTTGCGCTGCTCGATTTACTGAGTAACGGACGCGTAGTGTTCTCTGCTGGTCGTGGCTACGATAAGCGCGAGTATGATGCGTTCGAAGTCTCCTTTGAAGAAAGCCGCGACCGTTTTACTGAAGGGCTCGATCTCCTCCGTACTGCATGGATAAAAGAGGAGTTTACCTACGCTGGGAAATTCTACTCTATTACTGAACCGATCACCTGTTTACCGCGCCCAGTCCAGAAACCGCATCCGCCGATTTATGTCGCCTGCTTTAGTCGACCAACAGTCGAGATGGCGGCTGAGCAAGGGTTTCATACCATCTTTGCCCCCTTTGCCGCAGCCATGATGTTTGGCAGTGTTGGCGCTGCCGTGCAGACCTATAAAGAACTCGCGGCCAGCCACGGTCACCAGGATGCCCGAGCGAAGTGTTCGTATTTTACGAACGTTACCGATAGCAAAGCAGACGAACTCCGGACCAAGGAACGGCTCCTGCACTATCTCCACTCTATTTTACCGGCGTTCCCTGAGGATCGTGCGACAGCGCCATCGCATATCGCCTATTTCGCTGACATCGTTGACCGACTGAAAAGTATGAAAGCGGAAAATCTTGGCGAACGGAGTTTAGTGACAGGTGATCCTGAGACCTGTATCGCTACCCTGAAAAAATGCGAAGCCGCAGGGATCGAAGAAGTGATTCTCTATTTTAACTTTGGTCTCCTCAGCCATCAAGACACACTGAAATCGATGGAGCGTTTTGCACGCGATGTGATGCCGCACTTTGAAAGGAAGTAGTCAGCATTCAGTAGCCAGTAGCTTTTGCGCTTCTGACCAAAACTTTCAGTTCTAGGTTTTTCGGACCTCGGACTTTCTTAACTCTAGACTTTCTACTGGCACTTCGGATCGCAGCTACTCATCTTCTGCGCGCCATCTTTCTCGCAGGATTCACTGCCAGCGTAGGTATTCTTGGTTTCAATGCACTTCAGCACATCATTGACGCCAACCGTCAAACAGTTGCGATAGCACTGCGGGGAATCCTTGCCACCAGCAGCATTCAATTTGTCGTTCATATAGGTGGCAACTGCACCAAACCGAGCCAAAACATTCGTCTCGCCGGTCGCGGCTGGTTTTGAAGGTTTGAAGTCGGCTGGATACCCACCATCAGCAGCAAGGTTCAGGACTAGAAAGAATGAGGCACAGAGAGTTATGCCACTCATAAGAATTGATTTCCATGTTCGACACTGCATAGTTCTCCCCCTATGATTGTGCAAATAGTGCAGTTCTCTTACCTTCCCTGATTCGGTTACGCAACTCCTGACCCCCGCATGCGAGCTAAGGAATAGCCGCATGTGCCGATAGTTCTATAGAATCTTACTTTATGCCTGTTGTCTCTATGCGTACTGTGTTGTGGATTGGTCGACTCTTGTGTGTGGTCGTAGTGCTCTGGTGGCCAGCCGTGTGGCGGGATCCGATTTATAG
>JAYVFX010000252.1:0-6687 GCA_043772795.1 Deltaproteobacteria bacterium | reverse complement strand
ATGGTGCTGCTGATAGTGGTGGGAGTAGTCGGGGCGAGCTTGCATATCAAGCACGATCTGACCGCGGGCGGCGTGGTGGTACTCGAACGGTTCCTACGGGGCGCGCCAGTTTTGGCGCCGTTGTTGTTCACCACCATGGGCCTGATCGGTCTCACCGCTCTGTTGCCGGAGAAGCAATAGGAGGCACGTACGGCGCGTGAATCACGAGCTCGCCCGCGCGGTCGACAATCAACGCAAGGTGTTGTTCGCAGAGGGGCTTCTCGAGGAGGTCGTATTATTCTCATATCTTCATACGTGTTTCTACTTTTGCATAAATCCGAACGTACTGAGCCGTTCTCGGATACTTGGATACGCGTAGTAGTCGCTAGGCTCCTGGCCTCGGAGCATCGTGTCGATGAATTTGCGCCATCGCGGTCCTGACTCTGACAGAAGGGAGGTCGTTCGATCAAACAACTCTTCGAGAATTGCAGTAGTTCCACCTGCTCCACGGATCTGATCGTTCCCTTCTGCCGCGTCAAGTACGCGAGCAATATCAGTTACATTGAATACTTCAGCCATTGGAAGGATAACAGCGTGACCAAGTGCCTCCGCTCCTCGGTAGCTCCCAGCCTCTGCAAATAGTTCGATAGCGCGACCTACAAACTCTCTCCGTGGATGCTCCGCGATGATGTTCTTCTGGTCCTCAACCGGAAGGCTTCTAAACCGCGTAAGGAGGGTACTTCGAAGATTTTCAATAGCGAGGCCGTCGAAGAGATCGAAAGTCTTTATGGTCTCCGTGCTCGCGCCTTCAACCAAGGCTCGGATTCGGATGTGTGTGGGCTCACCAATCCACTCCCAGAATCTTGGATCGGCAGTTGCCATACGGACGAACGCCAGAACTCTGTCATCACCGCAGTCGTTTGCTTTTCGTTGTAAAAACACCGGTACCTCACGCTCGAAGATTGTCGGCCTTACCCGTCCAATGGCTGCTAGAGCTTGCGCAATCTGCCGCTCTCTCCCACGGAACTTTGCATGTTCGATGCTCAAAGGGCTGGTGATCATCGCCTTGATAAGAGCGACTATCAGTGACTCTTTTCCCCGGTCGAGATAACGCTGCTGAATGAAGGTTTCGATCTCGGGCGCCTTAGTTGGAAACGCGGGACCAAGAATATCTGCTTCGAGCCGCGCAAGGGCACTTTTCCCTTGCAGTGGAGCGTGTCGCAACAAGTGCTCGATAGCATGGACAATGTGTGCACGAACAAGTTCAGGAGTTGGCTGGAATAAGCTACCCTCGCTCACGAACGCTGGATGCGCGCATAAGTGGCGATCGTTCTGCAAACGATCAAGATCCGTGAATTCGTGGGCAGTAAAAAACTGGAACTCGTCCCTGGCAGTAACGAGAAGTTTGCTCTCGATCATTTGCAAAGTCCGAACGTCGACGGCGGCAATCGCCACGTCGAGTTTGTCTACGAACTGCTTAGGTGCGGCGTCGCCTTGACTGGCTAGCTCGCGCGCCTTCGTGATGATGTCATATGCCACAGCAATCCAAGCCGACATGATTGCCGCACGGAGTGCTCCGCCGCGATAAGCGGCAACAGCCTCGACAATCAAACGTGCTGACTCCTTGTCGCGCACTGAAAAGATAAGCTGGTCAAGATCAGAGAGCACTTGATGGTTCATGGTACCTACAGAGCCAACGGCGATACGCGAATGTTGCCCTCGGTCAGTTCGGGAACGTCTGTGTCGCCCTCTAACCACTGCCAGCCTATGACCTTGAGCTGTTCGCAGAAGGGCTTTTCAACGAGGTCGTATTCCCACTGGATCTTCATGCGATGGACAATTCCTTCTCAAAGCTCAGGCCGAATAACTCTCCGGTCGGCACGAGACGTACCGCGAACTCGCCAGCACCGCTGAGTCTCGTCGCCAGAGTGTCGCAATACGTGTCGCGATTCTGTCGCAATACCTCATAACCCCTTGATTCGCAACTGATATCGAACCGCCCTGGCAGCGCCGACTGTCTTCGCTACACCCTGCTGCACAAGGATCTGCAGGTCACGCTGCAACGTCCGCCGGCTTACGCCAGGGCAAAGCGCTGCCAACTCCTCCATTCGCAGTTCAGCCCTTTCCAAGAGGAGTCCCACCGCCAGCGCTTGTCGCGTATTGAGGGCGTATTCACGGACGATCACGTCCCGGCGGATCACTCGCTTGCCACGCTCGGTCACCTCATCCATCTGAGTCGCTAGCCCCTCGACGAAGAAGTCGAGCCAGCCGGTCAAGTCCATCCCCTGTTCCCGCACGCCCTGTAGTGCCGCGTAGAAATCCGTCCGATCGCGGTCATAATACTCACTGATAGAGAACAATCGTTTGAAGTCATAGCCAGCTCGGTACAGACAGAGCGTAGATAACAGCCGCGAGGTCCGGCCATTACCGTCCACGAACGGATGGATGTGCACCAACTGGAACTGCGCGATACCGCTGACCAGTACTGGATGCACCTCAGAGACCAGGTTCAGCCAAGCTACCAGTTCCGCCATCAACGGTGGGACATCGTACGGCGGGGGTGGCGTATAGATGATCTGTCGAGTCACTGAGTTGACTACGTAATTCTGCATCCGCCGGTATTCGCCAGGCGCAGCGGAACCGCCTCGTACCCCCGCGACCAGCCGCCGATGGATCTCGCGGATCAAACCTTCTGTGACAGGCCCGCCGTCATTCAGGTAGCCACTGACAAACTCAAAAGCGTCGCGGTAATTCAGTAGTTCCCGCACGTCGTCAGGATCGGTTCCCGCCACCGCCTCGCCAGCCAGCAAACGCTCCGCCTGCTCCAGGGTCAGCCGCGTGCCCTCGATATGCGTGGTGTGATGTGCCTCCAGTAAAAAGGCGCGAGAACGCATCGTCGCCAGCCAGTCCTCGGAAAGCTGTGCCGCCTCAAGGAAACCGCGCGCCCGCTCAATGCGCGTCAACCCCGTCGTCATCCGGTTAGTGATGCGGAACGAAGGCTGGAAATCGCTAAGACCGCTCATGACACTACCATTACCCTCATGGTGTGTCCCCTTTGGAGTGCGGGGATGTGTCCCCGCTTTCGTCTGCAATCCCACGAAGGCGCGGCGTGAAGTCGTCCCGCACGTTCAGACGGTCTGTCTTGAACGATGCCACCGTTCTGACAAAGGCGGGCTCTGCTGTGCGAGCGAACCAAGCCGCTGAACACCATTCGTAGTTGTCTGCGTTGGGCACGACTCCATGATGCACAGGATTGTGATGCACATACTGCAAACGCGCCAGATAAGAGGGTTGATACGTAATACGGCTATCCCAATACTGGTGCCATATCTTCCGTCCCCGTGTACCGTCCATTTCATTGAGCGCCTTGGCGGTGGTCATGTGCAGCTTGCCGATAAGGCGGCGAAGACTCCCGGCATTCGCGGGTGACACGGCGACAAAATGGTAGTGATTGGACATTACGGCCCATGCCTGCAAGCGCCAGCCGAATTCGTTCGCGCACGCGAACAGCGTGTCCCACACCAACGTCAAGCATTCCGGACCGAGTAGGAAATGCTCCTTGCGGTACGTGCCCGCTGTAACCATATATGCGCGTGCTTCCGACAGCCGGTGGACAGGTGCATGTGGCCAGTCCGTCATAGCGCTTCCTCTTTGGAGTGCGGGGACACGTCCCCGCTATCGTACGAAGACAAAGCGGCGTCATGCCGCCGCATTCCAAAGTGCTCCAGCACACGGACGCGGCCGGTGAGCAGGTCGGTCAGCTCGGGCACGGCTCTGTCCCCCTCCAGCCGCTGCCAGCTCGTTGCTTCAAGTTGTCCCAAGAAGGGCTTCACGACGAGGTTGTATTCCCATTGGATTTTCACAGGTGGCTAAGAAACTGAACTCGACTGACTGACAACCATTGTGGCGTCGGCCGAGACGGTATGAACAAGCAGGTGCTTAAACTTCTCTCGGATCAAATTCTTTCGTTCTGCGATGAAATCCTCGAAGCGATCCATAGTCCACAGTGACGAATCTTTGGGAATCAGATGCATGTCAAGGTAGGACTCCGGCTTACCGTCAAACCATTCTTCGAGCGGCCGATCCCATTTCCCTCCAGCACCGTTCTCTTCACGGCTGAGAAGCATACAGTTGGCGAGTTGGTTGCGCTCCGCTTCATGATACTTCAACAAGTCTTTCCGACCAGTCTTGGGATTCTCCACTTTCACCTTCCGGAGTAGACTCTGCGGGAAGATGTGGTCCACCTGCGGCAGGTTATTGTCGTATGCGGGTGTATGGTTAAAGGCGCGATACCAAAGATTGAACAGCAAATGAATAGTATTAGAACCATAGCCCATCTGCCAGAAGCGGTCCTCTGTTAGTTCCAGGCTACGGCCTTGCGAGCGCATAACACCGAACACTTCGGCTAAGTCGAAGCGCTTAAGTTCGTCTAGTTTGCGCACTAGGCCGTCAAGGAGGTTGTCGGCATTGCCGCCAAATGCGCCAGCCAATGATGAGCGTAGCAGATAGCTGTCCATGTCCTCCGCCTCCTTCCAAGCATGCGGATAGTGATAGCGGACATGGATCAGCGGAATGAGCACTAGGTAGGTTGGGAGCGCCCTATCACACTGGATGAAGGTTTTCCCACGCACGAAATCGAGCACGTCCTGAATCGCCTCGGAAATGTCACCCCACTTTTCTTCAACTGCTTCCCTCACGCCTTGCTTGCGGAACTTCTCGACTTCATAGCGCGCGCCTTGACCCAGGAGCGTGAGGGATGTTTTGAGTACAAAATCGCGGTCAAAGGCGAAGCCGTGCTTGTTTAGAGACTCGAGCAAGTCCTCCATTTTCTCGTCCGCTACCTCCCAATTAGCGCTGAGGAGAGAGAACAGTAGGTCTGATTTGCTAAGCTTTGTTCCGCCGGAGTTGGCACGAATGAAAACCTCGACTACGTCGTCATCCTGGTAAAGTGACGGGTTGTCGATGCTATCCAGCTCCTGATAGGTCACCGCCTCGTCCATCTTGAATGTGCGATCCACAAGATCCAGATGATCGTCGATCTTGTTCTGTTCAGCATCGTTCAAATCTCTTCCAGCTGCAGCCTTCAAGGCTTCCAAAATCTCCCGCTTCTTCTTCGTGGAGAAGATAAGGTCCTTGAACTTGATCCACGGAAACCCCGTAGCGTCGGAGTCGAGGAACTTGAATTTGTATTTCACGTCATCCGGAGCTGCCACCTCGCCGCTCAAGACGTCGAAATACAGTTCTTTGCCTTCGTAGCTTCCCCATAGACCGATATAAAGGCTCTGTAAGCGCTGCTGGCCGTCGAGGACGAGACACTTCTTCTTCGTGTCCTCGGATACGTAGAAATCGCTCAGACGAAGCGTGTTCTTCCAATTGTCGATAAACTTCCGTCGTCGGATGCTATTCGTGGTCTTCCACACCAGCAACGTGCTGATCGGATACTCGCGCAGGATGGAGTCGAACAACCGGTAGATTTGCTCCTCGCTCCAAACAAACGGGCGTTGAATGTTCGGCAACCAGAAGCCACCCTCCTCCTCGGGGTTGTTGAGAAAGCCCACAATCTTCCGAATGGTTTGTTTCTGGTTCTTCATGGTGATGTCCTTTCAGGCACGACCCCCTCCGATACGCGGAGGCATCGTTGACTTGGCCGCAGAGGCGGAGATTAGTGGGGTCACCACCGGATTGCTCGATGAACTCGCGGCTGATGATGAGCATACCGCCGGAGCCGCAGGTAGGGTCATAAACGCTCAGGCCCGGCGTGGGTTTGAGGATGCGAACCATCAGGCGGATGACGTCGCGCGGGGTGTAGAAGTCGCCGCCCTTCTTACCCGCCGACTCGGCGAACATGTTGATGAGGAACTCGTAGGCCGCGCCCAGCAGATCGGAGAACTGGAAGTCTTCATTCCGCAGTCGATGGCGGTTGAAGTGACGGACGAGATCTTTGCAGGCGTCATCGGAGACGATGCGCTTGTTGCTCTGCACGCGCATGAAGCTGATGTGGTCGAGGACGTGTTCGAGCGATTCGTTGTACTCGCTGAGCGAGCCGAGGGCTTTGTCGAGGACGGAGCCGAAGGGCTCGGAGGCGTCGCTCAGCTTGCTCTGGAGGTAGGTCCAGCGGGCGCGTTCAGGGACGAAGAAACCATCGTAGAAGTCGGGGTTTTCTCCGTATTGGGTTTCCGCCGCCTCCTTCGCCACGCCCTGCTCGATCTTGCGGCCAACGATGTTTTCGTGCTCGCCGGCAAAGACATCTGAGCAACGTTTCAGGAAGAGCATCCCGAAGATATAGTCTTTATAGGTGGTCGCATCCAAACCTTCCTGGCGGAGCCGGTCAGCGGCCGAGTAGAGATGACGTTCAAGCTTTGCGAGAGATAATTTTGGCATTTCGTAGCTGTGAGAGTTTCTAAGATCGCCTTCAAACAGAAAAGCTAAGGACGGATCTTACGCGATTTGTCGGCGTTCTGACAGGGATTCTTTTCCGTTTTTGTTACTGTAGAAGGCAAACGTCTTGCGTCTGGTCACTTCCCCAGCCCACTTTTGTAAAAGATACTCTTAGTGACTTCTGCGGTCAGAATGTACAATCCGACGATGCCTCCCAAGACGAGTAGAATAGAGACCGGCAACGGCTGAAACCCAAAGGTCTTCCCCAACGGAGTCCACGGGAAGACCAGCGTGACGCCAGCACTCAGCAGCGTAGCGAGTAATAAGTAC
>JAYVFX010000251.1:0-8275 GCA_043772795.1 Deltaproteobacteria bacterium | reverse complement strand
CCCGTGCTCATACCGATCTGCGCCAAGTGTCCTATGTTTCCGCCCACGACCTGCAAGAGCCGGTACGCCAAATCGGTCTCTATACGCAGGTCCTCGCTGCCCGCTACCGGGATACGCTTGATGTCGAGGCCCAAGAAGCCATCGCCTTTATCGTCGATGGCACCAAGCGCATGCAGGCGCAGTTCACCGACCTGATGCACTATCTGGAGGTGGATGGACAAGACCTCGGCGCCGCTACGACAGATTGTGAGATGCTTCTGCAACAGGCTATTGCAGCGTTGCGCGATCCCATCTCCACGAGTGGTGCGGCCATTACGCATGACCTGTTGCCTACGCTCGTCGCCAATCCCGCGCAGCTCCAACTGGTCTTGCAGGAACTCCTCGACAATGCCCTTAAATTTCGTGACAGCGCGCCACCGCGCGTCCATGTGTGGGCCGAGCGAGAAGAAGGCGGTTGGCGCTTTGCCGTACGGGACAATGGTATGGGTATTGAGCCACAATCCGCCGATCAGCTGTTCCGTTTCTTCCGTAAGCTGCAACATCGCACCGACTACCCTGGCACAGGCATGGGACTAGCGATCTGCAAGAAAATCGTCGAGCGCCACGGCGGACGGATCTGGATTGACTCCCAGCCGGGGAAGGAGACTACGGTATCTTTCACAATTAGTGGGGGGAGGCAGTAGCATGGGGAAACGCTGAACGCTGAATGATGAATGATGAATGATGAATAGAGAACTAAAAAGACGGGGAAGGCAAGTGAAAAGAAACGCCGAATGATGAATGAAGAGGAAAAAAAGGATTTGCGTCTCCGGACGAAGGCGTTTGCCCTACGCATTATCCGCCTGTATGCGGTGCTCCTCAAAACTACGGAAGCCCAAGTCTTAGGACGGCAACTCTTGCGTAGCGGGACCTCGGTAGGAGCACATCACCGCGAAGCGACGCGGGCTCGCTCGACCGCCGAGTTCGTGAGCAAAATTGAAGGAGGATTACAGGAGCTGGAAGAAACCGCCTATTGGCTGGAACTGCTTGGTGAAGCGGAGATTGTCCAAGAGGCGCGATTGGTCAGTCTGCGCGAAGAGACCGAGGAGTTGACTGCTATGTTAGTTGCCTCAGTCCGCACGGCAAAAAAGCTCAATAAAAAATATTCAACGACGAGTGAGGAATGAGAGAGGAATACGGCATGCGGAGAAATGAATGGAAAACGAAGCTATTTTTTTCATCACTCATCACTCATCACTCATCACTCATACTTCATTGGTTACGAGCGGAGCGAGCATGCATATTTTAGTAGTAGAAGATAACGTAGCGGATGCGCGTCTTATCGAAGAAGCGATTCGCGACCAGAAGAACTTTCACAAGATGTCTTTCGTTACCGACGGACGAGCTGCGATGGCGTTTGTCCGTCAGGAAGAACCGTATAGCGGAGCGCGGCGGCCAAACCTGATTCTGCTTGACCTCAACTTGCCCTACAAAGAGGGTCGCGAGGTGTTGATGGAGTGCAAAGCCGATCCCGTGCTGCGCCACATTCCGGTTATTATCTGGACCAGCACACAAGCCGATGCGGAGGTGCGGCGGTTGTATGAGCTTGGCGCGGCAGCCTATTGTGTAAAACCGCATGATCTGGACGATTACCTGGGGCTAGTGCAAATGATCGTGGAGTTCTGGGGACGGCGGGCACGATTACCGATGGGATGACTACTGGCTACTTTCCCCAACTGACTACTTTTAAGGAACAACTATGGCAACTCAGACAACCAGCACACATGGCAACGGAACCGCTTTTTCGCAGGCGACACGCAGTGTACCG
The DNA here is from genome assembly GCA_043772795.1 of Deltaproteobacteria bacterium. GTDB lineage: Bacteria > Desulfobacterota > Binatia > Bin18 > Bin18 > VGTJ01. The sequence goes on along the minus strand of JAYVFX010000251.1, from coordinate 6,468 downwards.
GCACAGCCAGAAGTCCGTCCTCTCGAGAGTTCGGACTTTTTCCGCCAACTGTTCGCCCATGCTCCGCTTGGTCTCTGTCTCTTATCCCAGCAAGGTCACTTTCTTGCTGTCAATCAGACGTTTGCCGAACTGATCGGGCTGCCGCAAGAGCGCCTCATCGGCGAGACGCTGAATCTCTTCGTGCCTCAGGGATCTTCACTCTGTGGAGAATGGATGGAGCGCATGGCTCGCAGCGAGGTGCCTGCGCCTGTGGCGGTAGAGTGTACGACGCCACACGGGCTCAGGATCTTCTCGTTTCAACCGTTTGCCTCTCCTCCCGGGGCGGTCCCTACAGGAGTCGCTCTGCTCGCGCGCGATATCACCGCCGAGCGGCAACAGCAGCGGGAACGAGATTTTTGTACCAGCTGGCACACGAGTTAGCGCGGTCGCTCGACATTAGTCCCATTGCTGATACCGTGCTGGTGTGGGCCCAGAAACTCTTGGGCGTCGATTATGTTGATCTCATGGTGGCAGACCCAGGCAGTTCTGAGTTACGCGGCGTTGCCAATACGGTTGATAGCAACGCCTTTCGTCAGGAGCGCATAGACACCAGCAAGGAACTCGCGATCGCCTCTCACATCTTTCGCCGCCGACAACCGGTGGTCATTGAGAATTTCGTTGAGAGTTCGCTGGTGAGCGAGCGATTACGAGAGCGATATCCGTTGCGCTCGATTTGGGGGGTGCCGATGATGAGTGGCGAGACCGTGGTCGGCGTGTTATGCGCCGCCTATCTGACGCCGCATGACATTACCGCCGACAAAATTCGCTTGCTCCAACTGCTGGGCGACGAAGCCGCGCTAGCCGTTGAGCGCGCCCGTCTGACCGCGTCGTTGCAGGCACGGACAGTGGAGCTGCAGCGGTCGAATGCGGATCTGGAGCAGTTTGCCTATGCGGCCTCACACGATGTGAAAGAGCTGTTGCGCGGGATTCACCAGTATGCCCAGTGGCTGCGTGAGGAACATGCCCACAGCCTGGAAGGAGCGGGTATTGAAAAACTCGATACGATTGATCGTTTGTCACAGCGTCTTGAGACTCTCATCGATACACTGCTGCACTATGCTCAGGTTGGTCGCGGCGAACTAGCGCTCACCGCCACGGACCTCAACCAGCTTGTCGGCCACGTGCAAGAGATGTTGAGCGTCCAGTTCAAAGAGACGGGGGCAGAGCTGCGCCTCCCACGTCCGCTGCCGAGCATTCCCTGCGCTCCAGTGCTGGTGACGGAGGTCTTAAGCAATCTGCTCAGCAACGCCCTGAAGTACAACAATAAAGAGGAGAAATGGGTGGAGATTGGCTTTGTCGCACCGGGGGAGCAAGTACCAGCGAGCGTATCGTGGCCAAGTGAGTCTGAGCACAGTGCCGCGAATGTATTTTATGTACGCGACAACGGCATTGGGATTGCGTCCACCCACTTCGAGAAGATTTTTCAGATCTTCAGACGGCTCCATGGCCGGGAGCACTTCGGCAGAGGTACCGGCGCAGGCTTGACGATCACCAAGAAGATCATCGAGCGCCATGGTGGGAACATCTGGGTGGCTTCTACGCCGGGCGAAGGCACGACGTTCTACTTCACTTTGGGTGCTGAGTAGCTGAGCGAGCCGATGCTGACTCAAGAAACATAAACTGTGATCTACATAAATCGGCGCGGACGGTAGGTTCCCACTGGTCACAACTTCAGGGCAGAGGCTGACTTCTTGGCTGTAGCGTCGCGCAGTGGGGTTCCTTCTCCCTCCGGGAGAAGGTCAGGATGAGGGTAACAAGAAGTAAAAAATCCTTCATTATATCCCCTCACCCTAGCCCTCCTTACAAGGGTAGGTTTTTCGTTTACGCCACAATTGGCGCAGGTTTACTCCTCGTCGGGCTGTACTAGTTCGTCATGCCCGCGCAGGCGGGCATCCAGGCGTTTTTATCACGACTGATGGGCTTTTTCCTGGATTCCCGCTTTCGCGGGAATGACGCCTCGTTTTTTCTCTCGGGAAAAACCTACCCTTGTGAGCCCTAGCCCTCTCCCGAAGGGAGAGGGAATAACTGTGTGTGCAGCAAACGGCTTAAGTTGGAACCAGTGGTAGGCTCCCCGGCGATCAATAGCCGGTCTACACCACAACGCCCTATAAAGGGGCTGAAAAGCCGGATGTATCCGGCGTTGTCGTGTAGCACGGGCATTTATGCCAGTCGGCAAAAGCCCTCTCTAAGCCACACCCATGCAGGGCAATCCTTACGGCTGTGGTAGAGGAATCTCAACATGCCAGAGCAGCTTCACGTTCGGTATGGCTGCCTTCGCTATTGCTCTTCCTGTCACTGGCATAGGAGTTGCTGCGTAAAGTAGGACACGAGCGCGCCATGTACGAGTCCGACCGTGCCCGCAAGGTTGCCGTCACGCAGTATCGCGTGTGCGGTATCATTCGATAGACAATTCTGGAGATTCTATGTGGAAATTATCTTGTTATGCTTTTTGTATCGTTAGTATTTTCTGTCTTAGTCAGGAAGAAGTAGGAGTGGGCTCACCGGTGTTTGCTGCTTCCCCGTCTTCTTCGGGAGAAGTGATCGCACGATGTGGAGATCCTGCACGAGGACCCATGCCAAAATACGGACAAGATGACCCGTGCTCACCACAGTGGTCGGAAAAGTTGCAAGAACAGTCCCAATCCGAGAATGAGACTGATTTCTGGGATTCTTTTCATTGGGGACCTCAGGAGCCAAGTGAGTCTGATCTGCGCTTGCTGTATCGGCCTGGCGAACGACGGCCTTTGTGGGGATATTAGAGGATAGCGATGCGACACAGATAAGGAACGATAAGCAGAAAGCATGGAGTTTTCTTTCATTCAGGGCAGTTCTCATAAAGAATCGTACTGATCCTTGATTGGTCAACGGTTAGCCGCGCTCCAGAAATCACTCGACCAGAGACTACTTGTCTTTTGTGACGAAAACCTCACATAAGATGTGAGGAAAACACTGCAACTACAAAACACTCTCCACGAGCCATCCTTCCCGAATTGTGGGCGTCCTCATCTGAAAAAGAAAAGGCCCATAGGGCAATATGGAGGGGGAGCCCTACGGGCCTTGGCACCCCAGGGGGGGAAGGACCTGGGAGTGTATAGTGCCTCTTGGCATCTATCCCATAATTAAGGAGCACAAACTGTTCCAACCAAGAGGGCACAATGGCACGTCAGTTGCTCTTTTAATCTGTTAACAAAAGGAACACGACTATGCGATCAATCTGGAACGGAATGTTAAATTTTGGCTTGGTACAGATTCCAGTCAAACTCTACTCAGCCACCCGCAATAATGATCTCCACTTTCACTATCTGCATAAGCCCGATGGGGGTCGGATCAAGAACGAACGCGTCTGCACAAAATGCGGTCAAAACGTCGACGCCACTACACTAGTACGCGGCTATGAGATTGAAAAGGATGTGTCCGTTATCCTGAGCAATGAAGATCTGGCAAAAGTAAATGTCCAATCAACTCACACCCTCATGATTGAGGAATTTGTCGATCCAGCGGAGATCGATCCGGTTTTTTTTGATAAGCCCTATTACTTGGCGCCGGACGCCAGTGGCGACCATCCCTACGCCCTTCTCCGCGACACGCTACAGCGGACAGGAAAGGTGGCGGTCACGCGGCTCGCACTTTACGAACGAGAACACCTGGGCATCATTAAACCTGAGGGTCGCACCCTCCTGCTCCATATCTTATACTTCGCTGATGAGGTGGTATCGACGAAAGGACTTCCGGTGCCGAAACAGCGTGAGACCTTCGCCGATGACGAAATCTCCATGGCCGAACAACTCATTGAGCGCATGACCGAACATTTTACGCCGGAGAAATATCAAGATACCTATCGTGAAAACCTTCTCGAGCTGATGGAAAAGAAGCGCGACGGCACCAGACTGAAACTCAGACTACAGCCACAGGCCAAACCGACTGACAACGTCGACCTCGCTGAAACACTGAAGGCCAGCTTAGATAAGGCCCCAGGAAAGCGGAGGCGGTTGGCAGCATAAAGGGGATGACGAGTGGTATAATCCTCACAAATTGTGGAGATAAATACCACATCAAGACAACCTGCAACACGACCTCACCATAGGCCTTGCTGGTTTGCTTCTCCCCCCTGTCTTGTACTTTGTTATAGATAGCGATTTTTTGTCGTCTCAAGCAGTGCAAACGTCGATCACTTTCTGTGCGTTTGAGGATAGCAATGCGGCCCATTCCTTGCCCCTCTGTGGTGTTTCAGTATCAATACAATTTTAGGAAGAGTTCATTATGAAGTCTCAAAGTGTTACAACATAATCCGTGAGGACCACAAGAAAGTCGACCAGTTGTATCAACAATACAATGGTCTCAACGGACAGAGGAAGGACAAGCAAGCTCTTGCTGAACAGATCTGTCACGAACTCGAAGTTCACGCCCAGTTAGAAGAGAGTATTTTCTATCCTGCCGTCCAAGCAAAGGTGGGAAGCACTGGATCAGGCCTTGTACGCGAGGCTCTTAAAGAGCATAGGGAGATGAAGGACCTCATTCGTCAGTTCCGGAGTTCCGCTATTGATGAGACCGCGAGTGACACTACCCTGCGTACACTCATGCAAGGCGTGCAACACCATGTAAAAGAGGAAGAAAGCAATATGTTGCCTGAGGCTGAGCAACACCTTCGTGGCGAGCTCGACCGCTTAGGCATGGAAATGCAGCAAAAGAAACAACAACTCACGTCGTCAGCTCAGCCAAGCGGAGGACTGGGGAAAGGTAAGCTAGCAGACCGCATGACCACTTCGGATAAGGATACCAGTGCAGCCTCGAATATCGAGCAATCTATCGACGTCAATGTCCCGGTTCACATTGCGTACAACCAATGGACGCAATTCGAGGAGTTTCCGAAATTTATGGACGGCGTGGATGAAATTACCCAGCTCAATGACACGCATATACCCTGGAAAGCGACCATTGGTTGAGTGACCAAAGAGTGGGACGCGGTCATTACGGAGCAGCTCCCCGACCACCGCATCGCCTGGACGAACATCACCGGTGCACGCAATGCTGGCGTCGTGACGTTCCATCGACTCGCCGATAATCAGACTCGGATCATGTTGCAACTGGATTATGACCCAGAAGGATTTATAGAAAACGTTGGGGACATGATCGGCGTGGTCTCAATGCGTATAAACGGCGATTTACAGCGCTTTAAGGAGTTTATCGAATCACGTGGACACGAGACTGGCGCCTGGCGCGGAGAAGTCACTCACGCTCATGAGTGAAATACGGTCCTGATCAGCACTTCATTAGCTGCGACTACATAGGGGGTGACCTCTTGGTCGCCCATATCATTTCCCCTTGTTACTCATCCCTATATGGAAAGGACAGTACGGTATGGACGTTATAAAACTACTCAAAAAAGATCATAAAATGGTGAAGAAACTATTCAAAGAGTGCGAGAATCTTAAGGGTCGGTCCGGGCAGAAAAAGTCCGATCTTATTGCGCTCATCAAGCAAGCCCTCACTGTGCATGCCCAAGTGGAAGAAGAACTGGTGTATCCCGCGTTTATGGAAAACCGTTCGATGAAAGACCAGGTGAATGAGGCGTTGGAAGAACATCATGTGACAAAGATGTTGTTGGCCGAACTCGACGAACTACAGCTAGACGACCCGCACTATGACGCTAAAGTGAAAGTGCTGTACGAATACCTTAGGCACCATGTGAAAGAGGAAGAAAAAGAAATGTTTCCTGAAGCTCAGAAACGTTTGTCCAGCAAGCGTTTGATGGTACTCGGAGAGGAAGTGGAAGCACGACGGAATGAGTTGATGGGTGGGGACGAGAACGGCGAAAAGCAAGAGAAGAAAAACATGAGAGATCAAGATAAGGAAGACATACAGGACATGGAAAAGAATAAGCGCGGAAATGTAGATAAGGTCAAAAGTCAGCCCAGAGGCCGCCGCGCGGCATAGAGAGTGAGACTCATCTCCTCTGGGAAAAACACTCCAAGGTATGGAGTTACTTAGAGGTCGGGACGCCGCATGCGGCGTCCCGACAGGGACTACTACTTTTTCATCAATGGCGGTTCGCCGGCTCCGCCAACTGCCCGATGCGGCGTTTCGTGTCCTGCTCGGACGGCTGGTTCTTTTGCGTGGACCCGTGTGACGTTGACGTTACTTTCTTACCTTGAGGGTACGTCTTTTTCGCTGCGCCCTTGGAGTCGGAATCAGTTGGGGACGTAGATTTTCTGTTCATATACCTATCCTTTCTTTTACTTATGGCTTCAACACGATTTTAATGCACTGATCTTGCTTCTCTTTGAAAATTTCGTAGCCGTGGGGAGCTTCTTCAAGAGGCAAACGGTGAGTGATGACAAACGACGGATCGATCTCGCCTTTTTGGATACGCTCAAGTAACGGACGCATGTATTTGTGCATGTGCGTTTGCCCCGACTTAATCGTGAGCGC
>JAYVFX010000250.1:0-3593 GCA_043772795.1 Deltaproteobacteria bacterium | reverse complement strand
ACCCATTCTGAGAGCACCGGAAAAACGGTTCCCCAGAAGGTCGCAAATGCCAATCCAACTAACACCCAGTTGTTCAACAGAAATGCGGCTTCGCGGGAGAGTAAAGAATCGAGTTCGTTCTCGCTCTTCAAGTCGGGCAGGCGGTAGAACAGTAACCCAAGAGATGCAACAAGAATGAGGATAAGAAAGGCCATAAAGTACGGACCAAGGCCGGACTGTGTAAACGAGTGGACCGATGAGATGACCCCACTGCGAGTGAGGAACGTGCCAAAAATCGTCAGTGCGAAAGTGAGGATCACGAGGACCATGTTCCACACCTTCAGCATGTTCTTCTTCTCTTGGATCATGACGGAATGCAGATAGGCAGACGCAGTGAACCACGGCATGATGGCTGCGTTTTCTACTGGATCCCATGCCCAATAGCCACCCCAACCTAACACTTCGTATGCCCAACGCCCGCCAAGCAGATTGCCTACCGACAAGAAGAACCACGAAGTCAATGCCCATCGTCGCGTGGTGCGAATCCACACATCACCCAGCTTACCTGTGACCAACGCGGCGATTGCGAAGGCGAATGGAATCGAGGAGCTGACATAACCAAGATAGAGTGAGGGTGGATGCAACGTCATCCAATAATTTTGTAACAACGGGTTAAGATCCGACCCCTCTTTGGGTGTGAACGCAAGCCGTTCAAACGGTGGAGTAATGAAATTAAGCATGCCCAAGAAGAACAGCGTGATGACCATTAACGTGGCTGTCACATAGGGCATTAGCTCGCGGTTCTTGTTGCGATTCTGTACCTGAACGATCGTAGAGAAGACAGTGAGAAGAAATGTCCACCACAACAACGAGCCTTTCTGACCTCCCCACAATGCCGCAACGGTGTACTGAATCGGTAGCGTGGAGCTGGAATAGGAGGAGACGTATTCGACGTTGAAGTCGTGGGTCAGTAAGGCATTCAGAAGGGCGATAACCGCGACCAGCACACAACCGAACACGGCGTAGGCTGCGTTGGTGCCACTGGCGATCCACATTTCTCGCCTTGACCGCGCTCCCCATACGCTCATGCAGATCGCGTAGACAGCGAGAACGAAGGCGAGGGCGAGGGCGAGAGTGCCAAGATGTGTCATAAATTTTTTGGGGGTTAGGGGTCGGGGAGCAGGGATCGGCTATTAAGAACTAGTCGTTAGTTAATGGCTCGTATTCCATCGCAATGAAGATGTTTTTGTAATCCCACTCTCTCTAACTCTCTCCCCTGGCGGGAGAGGGCTAGGGTGAGAGGGCCAGAGGCGAAATACATATCCACCATACATCAATGCGACGAAGCATTAGTTGATCGCTTTCTTTTCCCCGACCCCTAACCTCTGAGCTCTGTCCCCTGATTTTTCCGCTTCATACTTTGACGGACAGCTAGTCATGATGGTTTTGGCTTCGAGAATATTCTCGTGGCTATAGCGGCCTTCGACAATGACATCACGCCCCTCAGCGAACATATCAGGTAGGATGCCTTGATAACGAACTGGTACCCCCTGGATAGGCTCCCCTTCTTTGAAGGAGCTCAGAAGGAATTGCAAGTGCAGATCTTTCGGGTTCCAGTTCATTGAACCTGTCCCGACTCGCCCAGCGACACGTACCCCTTCGTTGGTAAGGGCAGTCCGTTTCGTCGCGAACTCCTCTATGGTCAAATAATACAAGCTCGTTTCGCGGATGCTGGTATACATCAAGTAGCCCACAGTCCCAACAATGAGTGCGATCCCGATAAGGAATTGTGTCTTCTTAGACATAAGCTAATTCACAGGTACTCCATTTCTTTTCCCCGTGCAAGGAAGGCAGTGGATCTCTCTTCTGGTGTCAAGAATGTGACTCCCTCCCGTAGTTAAGTGAGGAGAGGCAGAGGAAATCTTTTGCTGAAAAAATACTGATCGGCCCAAAATAATGCAGAATTGATTGACTTTCCGTTATCCTTTCTATATTTGGGGAGAACCTATAAATCCTGTATGCCTTGTATGCATTGTTAAGCCGGCAGTATGTTCGAATCTCTTGGCGAAAAGCTTGAATCCGTTTTCCGTCGCCTTCGCGGTCACGGTAAGCTAACCGAAAAAAATATCGAGGAAGCCCTGCGCGAAGTTCGCTTGGCTCTCCTTGAGGCTGACGTCAATTTCAAAGTCGTCAAGGATTTTATTGATCGGATAAAGGGGCAAGCACTAGGACAGGAAGTGCTCGCAAGCCTCACTCCCGAACAGCAATTCATAAAAATTGTTCATGCTGAACTCGTGGCTCTCCTTGGCGGGGAACGCACCGAACTGGACCTTGCTGCCGCTCCTCCAGTAGTTCTCATGTTGGTTGGACTGAACGGGTCCGGGAAAACAACGACCTCAGGCAAACTTGCACGGTACTTGAAGACTGAGCTGAAACGTTCACCGTATTTGGTTCCTGCCGATACCTACCGTCCAGCAGCAATCGATCAGTTGCAGATTATCGCTAAAGACATTGGTGTTCCTGTGCATCCAACGCCGCAGGATGGGTCAGCTGGTGATCCTGTTGCTATTGCCCAAGCCGGAGTTGAAGCGGCTCGCCGTCAGGCGTGCGATGTCGTCATCATCGACACGGCTGGGCGACTACAAATCGATGACGAGTTGATGAGTGAACTCGAGCGGATGCGGGCCACGGTCAATCCCCATCAGGTCCTTCTCGTCGCCGATGCCATGACTGGTCAAGAAGCGGTCAATGTCGCTACCGGTTTTCATGCACGTATAGCCCTTGACGGCGTTGTCCTTACCAAGGTAGAGGGAGATGCTCGTGGAGGTGCTGCGCTCTCGCTACGATCCGTTACCGGGAAACCAATCTTGTTTGTCGGAGTCGGTGAGAAACTTGATGCATTAGAGGCCTTCTATCCGGACCGCGCTGCTTCTCGTATTCTCGGTATGGGCGATATGTTGTCGCTCATCGAGAAAGCAGAGAAAGTTTATGATCAAAAGCAAGCCGAGATTTTAGAAAAGAAGCTACGCAAGAATCAGTTTACTCTGGAGGACTTTCAAGATCAGTTACGCATGCTGAAAAAAATGGGGTCAATGACCGACCTCGTCGCAATGCTTCCCGGTGGGAAGAAACTCATGCAGGGAACTGATATGAATGCCGCAGAGAAAGAGTTCAAACGTATTGAAGCGATTATCAGCTCAATGACTAGGGAAGAACGACAAAAGCCAGAAATCCTCAATGGTGGTCGGCGGCGACGGATTGCTACTGGCAGCGGAACTTCTGTGACTGAAGTGAACCGTTTCCTCAAGCAATACCTTGATGCCAAAAAGATGATGAGAAAATTTACCCAACTAGGGACAAAGGGAAAGGGCGGAAAATGGTTCTAGTCTCTATAGGGAAGAATGGATAACGATAGCTATGGTAAAGATTCGACTAGCTCGTCATGGGACGAAGAAGAAGCCTTTTTATCGTATCGTTGTGGCAGATGAACGTTCACCACGCGACGGGCGATACATTGAACTCATAGGTACCTACGATCCGCTACAGAATCCGACAAAGGTACAAATTAAGAAGGAAAAGCTCGAGAAGTGGCTCCAGAATGGAGCGCAACCAAC
>JAYVFX010000249.1:0-5897 GCA_043772795.1 Deltaproteobacteria bacterium | reverse complement strand
GTTTCTGCAGCGGGCTTTAGAGGCGTGGTATGGCGGTGTACGGGCCATTACGGCTCCTGCTCTGCCGCGAGATTAAGAAATTGAATCTACTGAGTCTGGCATGATAGTTGGTGTCGCGCACCAGATTGTATCAAGCCCCACGACCCCCATACCGATACCACAGAAATTAGTGAAACCGAGTTGATCGCGGCCGGGCCCTTGTTCCACTGTACCGCGATGTATGGTCATTACAACGGCTGTGCTGAACCACAACCTACCTATTCTTGGAACTCACAGAGGCCGTTAGAACATCTAGCCGAAGGAATTGTGCATATGTTTTTGAGTACGGAGTGAAAGGGGTAAGGACCGCTCCCTGAGCACTGTGCCGAGAGACTGCGCTCTGCGCATCAAGCAAAAAGCAAAATAACGAAGAGTGAATGTGGGAGCGCGCCCGTCTCGGGTGCTCAGAGTGCGGGCGGGACGCCCGCGCTCCCAGGGACGGCGGGGATGCTGGTAGTCCTTGGCCATCTCCTAAATCGGCCCACATGACATTGGCACACTACACACCACAACCGCTCATGCTGAGCCCTTCGACGAAGCTCAGGATAAACTATGCATGAAAGGCGAAGTCGAAGCACGCACAAGACTGGATTCGTCGCCCTTCGACTTCGCTGCGCTACGCCCAGGACGAGCGAAATAATATCCCACTATAGGTGAGGAAATGTACGAATCTTCTGTGGTTCGGTTTAGCGTGTGATACGCGCCCTATGGGACGTCTTACAAATCTGCCATGTCGACAGGTCGAGCCTGCCCTTGTATGCTGCGGAAAGTATAAACAGCGCGATGAGCGAGTTGGCAAGACCAGAGAACGATTTCTCGTATCGAGGAAGTGAGGCGCCCTATGTTGCAACCGGTGCAGGACACCGCGCCTGAGAGTCAACCCCGTAGTCTTCAGCACCTGATTACCGAGGATGACACCCCTGTGGATAATCTGCCGTCCGAGAAGCACCAGCGGTTATTGACGGAACCGTTGTATAGCTCGTGGGCTGGCCCTGGTGAGGACCGCCCATTTCTGGCTGCGGCCAATGTGGGAATTTTTGCCCAGACCCGCAATCCTGCCATTGTCCCGGATATGTTTCTCAGTCTTGACGTACAAGTCGCAGAAGATTGGTGGCGAAAGGAACATCGCTCGTACTTCCTTGGCGAGTTCGGCAAACCCCCGGACTTGGTACTCGAAATCGTCTCCAACACTGAAGGCGGTGAGGCTGAGGAGAAGCGACGGAAGTATGCCTGGATGCGCATCAGTTTCTATGTGATCTACGACCCACTGCGACAGGTCATGACTGATGTCTTAACTATCTATCGGCTCCGAGACCTGGGCTACGAACGTCAGGACACGCTCCAGTTCCCCCCGCTGAAACTGGGGCTCACGCTGTGGGAGGGCACGTTTGAGAGTAAACACGACGTCTGGTTGCGCTGGACTGACGAGCATGGGATTCTTATCCCTACCGGCAAAGAACGAGCGGACCAGGAATATCAACGCGCCGAGCAGGAATATCAACGTGCCGAGCAGGAACACCAACGGGCGGATCAGGAACGCCAACGGGCAGACCAGGAATACCAACGAGCCGAAGAAGAACGCCAACGAGCTGCGCAAGCACATCAGCGGGCCGAACACCTCGCGGCCTTGCTCCGCCAAGCAGGGATAGATCCAAATCAGAAGTAGCTAAGGCTACACGACTTCCTTATCCCGAAACGCGGCAATATCTTCCCACGAGAATCCAGCTTCGAGCAGAATCTCCTCGCTGTGTTGTCCCAGTTCCGGCGGTGGATTTTTCGTGTACAGTGGTGTCTCACTCAGTTTGATAGGATTACCAACGACGCGTACTTTGCCAATTTGCGGATGATCCATCTCAGTAATGTAGCCGTTGATCAACGCTTGTTCATTATTGAGGATGTCACGATACTGTTGGACCGGCGTCGCGAGGATGTCGATCTCCGTGAGCAGTTTCATCCAGTCTTCAGTCGTCTTTTTGGGAAACACTTCATCCAACAGTTTTTCGATTTTGACACCACGGAAGTTGCGAATGACGTTGTCACTGTATTCAGGATCAGAGAGCACATGCTCAATCCCCATGACGCGGCAGAAATTTGGCCAGCGTTTATCATCAACTCCAGCCAAGCAAATCCAACCATCTTGCGTTTTGAATGAACCTCAGACGCCTTGGAGAAACTGATGGCTGCGCCCGGCGCGTCGTGTTTCGATGCCGCTAATCGCGGTAAAATTTATCTCCATTGACTGCAGCGCAATGACGGTGCCGTAGATACACGCGTCAACTGTCTGACCTTTTCCAGTCTTTTCACGCGCATAGAGCGCAGCGAGGACCCCTGCCATAAGGGCAATCGCGCCGGAGTGGTCAGCTACTGCTGCGCCACAGGGAAGAGGGCGATCATCCGGCATGCCATTCTTAGCCATGAGGCCACCTGCTGCTTGGGCCAAGGTGTCGCGGCTTGGTCGGTGTGTCCACGGCCCTTCTGGTCCCCATGAAGAGCCTTTGGCGTAAATCAATCGTGGGTTACGTTTGGATAATTCTTCGTAACCAAAGCCGAGACGCTCTAGTACACCAGGGCGATAATTACTGAGGAGGACATCGGCGGTATCGAAAAGCCGGTAGAGAATTTCTTTTGCCTCGGGCTTCTTGAGGTCAAGGGTGAGGCTGCGTTTGCCGCGGTTCATCGCCAGGAAGTAGTGACTGAAGTCCGCATGCGGGGCATCCGAGCCGCCGATCAGCTTCACCAACATGAAACGGCTGAGGTCGCCGGTGTCACGCATTTCGACTTTGATCACATCAGCGCCCATATCAGCGAGAAACAGTCCCGCGTACGGGCCTTGGATTTCTTGGGCGATCTCGATCACTTTCACACCTGCGAGTGGTCCGGGCATAGATTCCTCCTTACAGTAAACGACTTGGGGCGCTTTTATGAGAAGGAAGCTAGGACGTCAAGTGAAGAATGCAAAATGCAGAATTAAAAATGAAGAATGCAGAATGTAACTGTTCAACTTTTTTCGTCCCGTAGGGACGGTTGATGGTAGGCAGGTCGTTTACGGCCTGTATCCCATGGTCCCCGATTCACCGCGTCGCGTCGCGATGGTCGTGGCGATATCGTTGCCCCGGCCTTGAAAGGCCGGGCTACCTTCATGTGCCGCTCTGCGGCTAATCCATGTAGGACCCGGAATCAGCGTAGCGTTTCCGGCAAAAGCGAACTATAAGAACGGGCAGATTTATTACTGAACAGAAGGAGGAAACTATGCCAGGACGTGAAGCGATGTCGAAAGTCACCAATTGGGGCCGCTGGGGTAAGGATGATGAAAAAGGAACCGCAAATTTTATCACTGCGGAAGTCATCGTTGCCGCAGCGAAGCTCGTGAAAAAAGGAAGCGTTTTTTGCTGTAGCATTCCGATCGACCAGGTTGGACCAGTGTTTCCTACGCGGACACCAGCCCAACGATTTATGTCGATTCTGAACGTACCAGTAAAAGACGTTGGCATGGCGGGATCGGCGATTGCGAACGATGACTACATCACTATGTATCTACAAGGTTCGACGCAATGGGATAGCCTGGCGCACGTTGGCTATGAGAATAAGTTCTACAACGATACGCCAACGAGTGCGATAACAGCGCATGGTGGTGCCGCACGAAATGACATCGGCAAGCTCTATCAGTCGTTTGTCACTCGTGGTGTGCTACTCGATATGGTGAAATACAAAGGGTATGACAAAGACGGTCATCTGCCCAAAGACTATCCCATTACCCCAGATGACCTTGATGGCTGCTGTAAAGCGCAGAAGATCGAAGTGAAGAGTGGCGATGCGCTATGTTTGCGTACTGGCTGGGTACCGTATTGGTATTCACTCAAAACCCACGATGAGAAAGAAGCGTACTTCCACGCCCAGCCCGGTATGTCGGTGTACACGCTTGACTGGATTCACAAGAAAGAAATCGCGTGCATCGCGGTGGATAATATCGCGGTGGAACGACTACCGTCGGAAATCGATGGCGAGTTTATTCCGTTCCATCAAATCGCGATCCGCGACATCGGTTTATCACTGGGAGAGATTTTTACCTTTGACGAACTGGCGAAAGACTGCGCAGGTGATGGAGCGTATGAATTTCTCTGGGTCGCACCGCCGCTTAACATTCCGCATGCGGTCGGCAGTCCGTTGAATGCCTTAGCGATTAAGTGAGGAGAGTAATGTCGGGGCGTAGCATGCTACGCCCCGACAAAGATTGTGCGACTACGCACGCCGCCCTGCCATCGCTTCCAATCGCGCGATACGCTCTTCAAGCGGTGGGTGAGTGCTGAACCACTTAGCGAAGTTCACCCCAGCCAGAGGGTTAACGATAAACATATGCGCTGTCGCTGGCGAGGCATCCATTGGCAGGCGCTGCGAGGCCATGCCGAGCTTGCGTAGCGCTGAAGCCAGCGCCATCGGATCCCCACACATACGAGCGCCAGCTTCATCGGCAGCGTACTCACGAGTACGGGAAATTGCCATCTGAATAATGCCAGCCATGACGGGAGTAAGAATAGCGAGGACCAAGATCTCAATCCCGCTAGCTCCGCCCTCGTCATTGTCCCTACGGAACCCACCAAACATTGCTCCCCATTGAGCCATATGGGCGAGATAACCAACCGCGCCAGCGATTGTTGCTGCAATCGTACTGATAAGGATGTCGCGGTTTTTCACGTGGCCGAGTTCGTGTGCGAGCACCCCCGTAATTTCGCGTTCATCCATCATGCGGAGTAACCCTTCAGTTGCGGCTACTGCAGCATGATTGGGATTGCGTCCCGTGGCAAAAGCGTTGGGGGACTGATCTGGAATAATGTACACCTTCGGCATCGGGATTCCTGCGCCAAGCGCGAGGTTGTGTACGATGCGATAGAGTTGTGGCGATTCTGCTTCGGTGACCTGACGCGCGCTGTAGGCAGCAAGCACCATCTTATCGGAAAACCAATACGCACCGACGTTCATAATGACGGCAAAAATGAGTGCCATCGCCATCCCGTTTGATCCGCCTAGCGCATTACCGAAAGCCATGAGGAGTCCAGTAAGGGCGCCAAGCAAAAGCGTCGTCCGTAACATAGCTTTTTCCTCCAGTTATTAAATAGTTAAGGCTGCTTTGCGGCTCTGTCAATTGAAAAAGAGGGGACAGGTTACAGGTTATAGGGGACGGGAACAGGGCGATAGAATCAAGATAAAAGATGGCCGACAAGCAACCCGACAATCAATAATACTCCATATTCGAGGTGCGATTTGACTGTGTACATCAATGCTTCATTCAGCTCTTCGACTTTCTCAGTTCTGAACGGAATACGCACCGCAGGAATGGCATGTCGTAATGTGACGAGCGTCAGCAGCACTGGCCAGGGCGCATAGCCGAAGAGCACCACCGCCACGGTAATGACATACGCACTGTATACGAGCCCGAGCTGCTCCCAGTTGGCGGCATCACGGCCGATCACTGTTGCTAACGTGCTTTTTCCCCGTTCTTTGTCTGACAGCAAGTCGCGGATGTTATTGGCGTGAAGAATTGAAGCCACCAAACACGCAACAGGAAGTGATATCAAGAAAGATGTGAAAGTGAACATCTCCCGCTGAACAAAGTAGGCGCCGATGACAATCACTGGGCCCATAAAGATAAAAACCGTCACTTCACCAAGGGCAATGTAGGCGAGGGAGAGTGGACTGGCCGTGTAAAAATACCCGGCTAGCACGCTCACGAGCCCCAAAGCGAGAATCGGCCAACCACAAAGTGCCACGAGGATAAGGCCAAACACACTACCGATGGCGAATGTGGTGATACCGCCCCAGAACATTTCATCCGCAGTCAACAAACCGCGTTGAATGACTTG
>JAYVFX010000248.1:0-2447 GCA_043772795.1 Deltaproteobacteria bacterium | reverse complement strand
TGGTACAAGTCAAGCGTCACACTCTTCTTGTTGCGTGCGCGATGGAGCATGAACACGCCCATGTCTTCATCCGTCTGTGGCTTGTTAGCGGCTCCCTTCGGCCCGATGAAGGGCGGAAAGCGCCGATGCAGATCGCCTTTCCCAGGCGGCTCAATCTTGATGACTTCAGCACCGAGCCCCGCGAGAAGCAGGGTACAGTACGGGCCGGCCAAGTAGCGTGTGAGATCTAACACGACGATCCCCGACAGTGGTTTCTGGGTCATGTGGTCTTCCCTCCCTTCGATGACATCTATGTAATCGGAGAACCGCTGGCAACGGGGATCGTGCGCGTACAACCCTTTCGTTCCAGCTAAAAATCTGCCAAGCTCCCTAATGAATTGTCACGATCAAGTTCGGCAGGGCTCTGGTAGAACAGGCTTCCAGCCTGTTTCTAAGGACAGGCGAGACGCCTGTCCCACCAGGGACGCTGATTACCGATCTTATTCGTCAATTTCCATGGGGAACGATCAGCTCCAATGATTAAGGAAAGAGGATAAAAAATATGACGATACCCGCATGGGTTCCGACTCTCTTTCAGGCGCTCGACGCCTTTGATGCCAACAC
Source organism: Deltaproteobacteria bacterium (assembly GCA_043772795.1). GTDB lineage: Bacteria > Desulfobacterota > Binatia > Bin18 > Bin18 > VGTJ01. The sequence continues at coordinate 1,844 of JAYVFX010000248.1, read as the reverse complement.
CTTTGCTAGCTTTCTCACGGAGGACGCGATCTTCGTTTTTGGCAATGCCGAACCGTTGAAGGGCAAGCACACTATCCGTGATGGCGTTGCCGCCTTTTTCTCTAGTATTGCTGCTATTCGCCATGACTTGATCGAATCTTGGAAAGTTCCGGACGCGATTATCTGCCGCGGGATCGTCACTTACACGCGCCACAGCGGAACGCAACTGCAAGTGCCGTTTGCGAATGTTTTCAAGCTGAAGAATGAGCGGATTCAGGAGTATCTCATTTACATCGACAACACGCAGTTGTATGTGCAGCCGTAGTGAGTCGGACTAGCACGATTGCGGTCCACTCGTGTACATACGGCAGAGATAAAGGAGGACACAATGAAACTAGGGATCGAAATGTTCTCGACCGGGTATGCCATCCGGCCAGACGACTTGGCCCGTGCCTGCGAGGAACGCGGCTTTGAATCAGTGTGGTTCCCGGAGCATACCCATATTCCGACCAGCCGCCGGACGCCGTTTCCGGGAGGCGGGGATCTCCCCAAAGAATACTCGCATACTCACGACTTGTTTGTCGCGCTGATGGCCGCAGCTGGGGCGACGAAAACGATTAAGCTCGGAAGCGGCATTTGTCTGGCGATGGAACGTGATCCGATTACGATGGCCAAGGAGGTTGCGTCTGTGGATTTGCTGTCCAACGGGCGTTTGATCTTTGGTATCGGTGGAGGATGGAACGCCGAGGAAATGGAGCACCACGGTACGCCATTCAAGAAACGGTGGAAAATCCTCCGCGAGCGTATCGAAGCGATGAAGCTGATCTGGACACAGGATGAAGCCGAGTATCACGGCGAGTTTGTTAATTTTGATCCGATCTGGTGTTACCCGAAACCGCTACAGAAGCCGCATCCACCGATCTTATTGGGGTCCAATACCGACCAAGGGCTCGGGCGGGTCGTGCAGTACTGTGATGGCTGGCTTCCCAATGCGCGCTACTTCCAGAAGGTACCGGCAATGGTACGCGAGCTCAGGAGCCGAGCTGCGCAAGCGGGTCGTCGACCAGAGGAGATCTCCATCTCCGTCCTTGGTGCCCAAGGCAATGAGGCGATGCTGCAGCAGTGTCGAGAGCTGGGAGCTGAACGTGCGATCTTTTTTGTTCCGCCAGCCGGACGCGAGACCGTGCTGCCGTTGCTTGACCAGTATGCCGCATTCATTCCTAAAGTGGCGTAACGTTACAAAATCCCCTGGTGCTGCGCGTGGCCCCCTCTGCTCAAGGGGGTGTTTAAGTTCCCTCCTTTAGAAAAGGAGGGGCAGGGAGGATTTCGTTAACAACACAACACGGCCACGAGCAGATTCGTCGATTGCTGCGGGCAAAATACGGGTGGGCTGATGTGTGGGTTGGTCTGCTTCAGGATATCTCCCCGTCGATTGGTGTTCGGCTCCAAGCGATGGCAGAGGAGAAAGATTCATAACGCATGACGAACGAAGACCGTCCCATCCACCTCCTTGCCATCTCAGGGAGCCTCCGCGCGGTTTCATCAAATACCGCACTGCTTCGTGCTGCCACCAGATTAGCGCCTGCAAGGGTCGAGATCTCTGTCTATGACAAGCTGGGTGACCTGCCGCACTTCAATCCCGACCTGGAAGGTGCAGAACCGCCAGTAGTGAAAGACTTTTGCGCGCAGGTAGGAGCTGCTGATGGTCTTATTATCTCTAGCCCAGAATACGCCCATGGTATGCCAGGCGTACTTAAGAACGCACTTGATTGGTTGGTCGGAGGTTTCGATTTCATCAACAAGCCCGTGGCCCTTTTCAACGCTTCACCGCGTGCGACGTATGCGCTCGCTTCATTGACGGAAGT
>JAYVFX010000247.1:0-1598 GCA_043772795.1 Deltaproteobacteria bacterium | reverse complement strand
TATCTTTCAATCCAAAAAAGTGCGAGTTCTTTCTTGAACGCATCGAGTGGATTGGTTTCGACCTTCGGTTACGAGGCAACAGTCCAGCCTCCTCTAAGTATGAGCGCATCGACAAGTGGCCGCAGCCGAAGTTGGCGGAATCATTGATTTCGTTCATTGGACTTGTGACATTTTACAATTGGTTCATCCCTTGGTTTGAGACACGCATCAAAGTGTTGCGCGATTTGGAGAGATCGTTTCACAGATCCAGCATCCCCGACGAAGCATGGAATGAGGACGCTGTTGAGGCGTTCCAGTCAATCAAGAATGCATTAACCCGGGATCCGTGTTTAGCCCGATACGACTCCAGCCTTATTACTGTAGTCAAAACGGACTGGTCAGCAATTGGTATGGGTTTTATTCTGATGCAACCGTTTGACGACGCAGCATCGAGAGAAGCAGCGAAGATTTTGGAAACGACATCAGAGTTTACGTTCGACAGGCTCATGACCGGTGCACGATTGCAGCCGGTGCGGTTTGGGTCGCGACGATGCACTGAGATGGAATCCCATTACCATTCATTCACGGGGGAAGTTGCTGCAGGTCGTTATGCGTTTGCCCAACTCCGAACCTACCTTTGGGGGGCAAAGTTCTACTGGGTATGCGACTGTTCCGCTGTTTCTCAAGTCACGGAGTACCTTGGGGATATTCACCAATTACGGCGGTGGTCTCAAGAACTTCTTAGTTATGATTACGTTTTTATACATCGACCGAATCGGATGATGCGCGACGTCGATGCGTTGTCCCGTGGCCGTCACCTCGACGATACCGATGCGACAACACTGATCAACGAGTATGAGTCAATAGCATCTGCTCAGATCCTACAAGACAGAACGGACCGTAAACACGCATACGACGCCGCGACGTTCCCAGGCTGCGCCCTCCGCGATGGCCCAACCCGCAATCAAGGGGTGGCTACCGCGTACAAGCACGACCATGCTGTCACTTTGGTGTGCCTTCCAATTTGTTTTGGGCCGACAATTGTGCAGTCGAAGTCTATTGCAGCCGCGTCAGTGGTGTTGCGTGCTGTGGATCGACTCGTGGAGACTCGAGCCACGTTGGCGTGGGTGTCTGTGGACAGTCGAACGGGGAGTATACCGTGGAGCCTGCAAGCCAATTATCCCGCGGCATCACAGATGGCACTCTTATGCGCCAACAGCGACATGACCAGCCACATGGTATGTTCGTCGTTGTTCCCTACCCAAACGACGCACGAGCCTTTCACAAACATCTATGCGGCCTTACGACACGATACCCGAAATGCACCAAATCCGATTCAATCAAAGACCACGGAATTCCTACAATGTCACAGAACCATCACCGGCGCCGACTTTAGCTGCACCTTTGAACAGGAAGCTGATCAGCGGGAATGGGTTTCCAAAACGCTGTTCATCATTGGACACTTGATTGAGCAGAGAAAACTTCAGTGCGCTGTCCTTTTGGCGACGCGATCACGATTGTGGTCTTTCAACAAACAAGCAAAGTCGTTCTGCACGCGTCACGGATGGGCATTCTGGGCTGGAGAGCTAAACAGCTCTAGCGTTGGCGATAAAGTTGCA
>JAYVFX010000246.1:0-3338 GCA_043772795.1 Deltaproteobacteria bacterium | reverse complement strand
TAAGAGTAGTCATCTCTCTAGCCTACCAAACCATTTTCAAAACACTCTCTAAGGCATTCGCGGTGCTCCGCCACCTGCAGGAGCATCCGTACCGACTCATCACCAAACAAGAGCTGTTTCACGCCGTGTGGGCAGACACCTATGTCACAGACGGTGTGCTGAAGAATTGCATCTCAGAAATTCGCCACGTGTTACAGGACTCCGCTGCTATGCCGCGGTATATCGAGACCATGCCTCGGCGGGGCTACCGCTGTATCGCCACCGTTACCACGCAGCCAGTAGTCAGTAGTCAGCAGCCAGTAGCCAGCAGTGGGGAACTGTCCGGCGTCCGAAGTCCGGCGTCAAAAATTCTCAATCCGCAATCCGCATTCCGCAATCCGCAATCCGCAATGACCCTGGTGGGCCGTGAAGCTGAACTCGCACAGCTGCACTCACGGTTAGGCAAAGCTTTGAACGGCGAACGCCAGTTTGTCTTCGTCACCGGCGAGCCGGGCATTGGGAAAACGGCGCTCGTCGAGGCTTTCCTTCACGGTCTAGAGATGAGAAGCCAGAGTGCAGAATATAAAGTCACAGGAAGTTTAGAAGAAAGTCAAAACGCAAAGGTCAAAAGTCAAAAGTCAAAAATTCCTGAGGCTCAGTCCTCAGCACTCAGTCCTCAGTCCTTGTCTTTGCCAAATCCTCAATCCCAAATCCCCAATCCTGCCCCCCTGGATTGGGCGGGGCCAATGTATCGAGCATTATGGCTCTGGTGAGGCGTATCTGCCGATCTTGGAAGCACTGGAGCGGCTAGGGCAAGGAGCGCACGGCGACCACCTACTCTCCATCTTACGGCATTCCGCGCCCAGTTGGCTTGCTCACCTGCCGACGCTCGTCAATGATGCGGAGCGGGTGGCGCTGCAACAGCAAGGAAGTGGTGCGACCCAGGCGTGGCTGATGCGCGAACTTGCCTCCGCCCTCGAAGAGGTGACGGTCGACCATCCTGTCATCCTCTGGCTCGAAGATCTGCACTGGAGCGATACGGCCACCATAGAATTCCTGGCTGCGCTGACGCGGCGCCAAGAAGCCGCCCGCTTACTGGTCATCGGCACCTACCGCCCGCTGGAAATGTTCCATGACAACCATCCTTGCAACGGCATGATGCACGAGCTGCACGGACACGACCTGTGTCACGAGCTGAGATTAGCAGACCTCAGAGAAGCCGATGTGGCCCAGTACCTGACGCTCCGATTCGCGACACCCCACTGGGCGCCTCAAGTCGCACAGGTCCTGCACCAGCGCAGCGGTGGCAATCCACTGTTTTTGAGCCAAATCGTCAATGAGTTAGTCGCCCATCGGATGGTGACCCAGACGAACGAGCACTGGAGCATACAGGGAGAGCTGGCAACAATCGCCACCAGCCTCCCGGACACGATTCGCCACCTGGTCGCGCGGCAGAGCGAGCGCCTGTGTCCGGAAGAGCAACAGGTGCTGGAAGTCGCCAGTGTGGCTGGGCAGGAGTTTTCCGCGGCGGCAGTTGCAGCAGCGATAGAATGTGACGTCGAGACGATCGAGCGGTCCTACCAACGACTGGCGGACAGCGGCTACTTTCTTCGGCGTGCTGGGGTCGAAGAGTGGCCGGATGGCACGGTCACTGAGCGGTATGGGTTCGTGCATGCGCTATATCAGCAACTGTGGCATGAGCGAGTCACAGAGCAGCGTCGCCAGCAATGGCATCACCGCATTGGCGAACGGTTGGCCGTAGCCTATGACGACCACCCAGGAAAAGTCGCGGCGGAGTTAGCTTTGCATTTCGAGCAGGGACATGATTTCAGGAAAGCCGTGCAGTATCGGCAGCACGCAGCGGCAAATGCCACGCAACGGTATGCGTACACAGAAGCAATCGGACACCTCACCGCCGGGTTGAACCTGCTGCATTATGAGCGCAATCCGCTAGAACGGGCGCAGCTTGAACTGCGCCTGCAAACCAGTCTAGGCGCCGCACTCGGGTTGACGAAAGGATACTCGGCCATAGAAGTCGAGAGGGCCTACCACCGAGCGCGACAACTCTGCGAACAGCTCAGGGAAACGCCCCAGGTCGTTCCCATCCTGTTTGGCTTGTGGCAATTCTATCTCTTGCGTGGCGAGTTCCAGACCGCGCAAAAACTGGCCGAACAACTCGTAGCACGTACGGAGCACGCCTCTGATCCAGCGTGGTTGATCAGAGGGTATCTCGCGCTGGGGGTGACTTGGTATTATTGGGGCGATCTCCCGACCGCCCGAGCGCACTTAGAGAAGGGCGCGGCCCTCTCCAATCACTCCCACGGTCGCGGCGGTACTTCTGTGCTGGGGTCCCTCCTGATCGCCTGCCTCGCGTATCTGACAAAAACGTTGTGGTATCTGAGCTATCCAGAGCAGGCCCACCAGCGGAATGTCGAGATGCTGTCGTTAGTCAACACTCCGGCTCACCCGTTTAGTTTGGCAATCGCCTTGTACCATGCGGCGTGCTTCCATCAGTTGCGCCGCGAGACTGCCCTGACCCAAGAGCAGGCAGGAGCATTACTTGCGCTACAGCACGAACAGCGGTTCGAATTCTATAGAGCGAGAGGAACTATCCTGCACGGTTGGGCGCAAGCGCAAACACGCCAGCACGCTGCCGGCATTGAGCAGGAATACCAAAGTCTGGTGGCACGAGATGTCATAGACGCAGAGGCGAGTCAGCCGTACTTTCTTGCCGTGCTCGCCGAGACCTGTGGGAAACTCGGGCGCGCGACCGACGGGTTGACCCTGCTCGCTGAGGCGTTGAGTGCGGCACAACGAAAGCACACACAAATCTATACAGCGGAATTATACCGCCTCACAGGCGAACTGACGCTGCAAAAAGAGTTCAAAGTTCAAGGTTCAAAGTTCCAAGTTGAAAATAGTCCGGACTCCGAAATCCCCAAATCCCGAATTCTAAATCCTAGATCCCAAGTTGAAGCAGAAGAATGTTTCCTCAAAGCCATCGACATCGCCCGCCAACAACAGGCCAAGTCACTCGAATTACGCGCTGTGATGAGCCTGGTCCGGTTGCGGCGACAACAAGCCTGGGAGCAGGGAGCAGGGAGCCCGGAGCAAGAAGCACGTAACAGACTCTCCGAAGCACACAGAATGTTATCGGCAGTTTACCACTGGTTTACCGAGGGGTTTGACACGAAGGACTTAGAAGAGGCGAAAGCGCTCATTGAAGAATTGAGTCGCTGACTCATCAGGTGAGTGATGGATTAAAAGGGGTCGGGTCTTTACATTGTCATTTAATCAACATTCAGTGATCTACCTAAGGCAGGATAAAACTTTTCAGATCGGAAGACGTCGTGTAGGGA
>JAYVFX010000245.1:0-4476 GCA_043772795.1 Deltaproteobacteria bacterium | reverse complement strand
GGCAAATGCCCCGAGCCCAAGTGCGCAACACATATACAGAATTGCCAAACCGATAGTGTTGACGCCACTAATCAATGTGAGAAATGTCGCTGCGCCAAGAAAGCCGATGGTTTGCATCAATTTGCGAACCAAGGTGAGAGAGAATCCAGCTTTGAGCAAGCGATCCGCTGTCCAGCCCGCGACGTTGCTCATTAAGAACATCACCAACCACGGCAGTACGGTATAGATACCAACCTTGTGTAACTCGGCGTGCAGCACCTGCGTGAAGTAGGTCGGCAACCAGGTGAGGATCACATAGAACCCCCAGTTCGAGCAGAAATGATTGATAATAATTGCCCATACTGGCGCTTTCGAGAGCAATAGACCCCAGGGGATTTTTTCATTCTTTGGTGGAGCGGGAGTATTGGCACGGATTGCTTCTACTTCATCGTGGCTAATAGACGGGTGGGTTTCAGGAGAGTCGGCCCCAAAGAGATACCAAAAAGCGAACCACACGAACCCCAACACGCCGAACGTATAGAAAACCGTAGGCCAGCCCCACTGCGTCACAATGACCGGTGTAAAAAAGAGCGCGACAACGGTGCCCAGCGGAATGCCGCTGGCATTAAAGGCCACTGATCGTGCGCGTTCTTGACGCGGAATCCACTGTGCAAACAGATTGTGAATAGCTGGAAACGCAACTCCTTCGCCAAAGCCCATACCGACCCGAGCGATAAACAACCCAGTGAACGAGACAAAGGCTGCCGGGGGAGTGAGCAGGGTGAACACCGACCACCACAACACGCCAAATCCTAAGACAACTTTGCCGCCATAACGATCAGCTAACCAGCCGCCGAGCACTTGTGTGGCGAGATACCCATAAAAGAACGACGAGAGGACAATCCCACGGGTTGTTTGATCCCAGCCGAATTCCGTGGCCATCGGGATCACCGCTACTGACATATTGACGCGATCGATGTAGCAGATGAGGGTACTAAAGAAGCAGAGGATGACGAGGGTAAAGCGGCGTGGCCAATACTGGCTGAGGGGGACAGTTGAGACTGGCGTTGGTATGAAATCGGTTGGTTCCGGTGCTGAATGCACAGCCATGTCGCCCTCCTTAAGAATCGCTACTCCCCGTGTGGTCTCCTTCTCTATGCGGAGTTAGGGGCAGCGGTCAACGGGAGGGTAAACTTGATGTATGTTGGATACACTGTTTTTAAGATCGCACAGGTATTCGTAGGATTGCTTTTGGGAGTATCTAAAAGATGCTAATAGCCTCTAAGGACGACCCCATGAGTGGCACTCTATACCGAACTGATCAGCAACTCGCTTTTGCGGTCACGCGTTTTATTGAAGAAGTGCACAGGCAGGTGCCGCAAGCACGACTTGAGCCCATGACGCCATACGAAGATGAAGATTTCACACTAGCAGTGATTGTTCCGGCTGGGACGGATGAAGAAGCTGTCCTGGACCAGTGTTTGGCGATAAGCGCTACGATTGAGGATGAAATGGAGATCTACATTCTGCCGCGGGTGCAGGTAGAAAGCCAAAGTACGTGAAGAGTTCGGTTTTTTTCTTTACCGAAGTGCATCTTCCTTGAGCTAGCCGTCGAAATGCGGAACACCTCAGGCTTCTCAATCTCCACAAACGCCATGAACGCCTGAGGGAAAGGGACATCGAACCAAGGACAAGCGTGTTGATTTCCGTGTGGGTTCCTGAGGAACGCCCGACGCCAGCAGCGTGGCAGTGCGCGCCGGAACCTGAACGCCTCTCGTTTGCGGGGAGGGAGTCGTGAGATAGCGACTTGGCCGTTCGCTGTGTGCCTCTGTCGTTCTGTATAGTGACTGCTTATGTTTATCTTTTTGGGGTTCAGACGAGTATACACTCACAATAAGTTATGGAGTGGAGTCTGAAAAAATTCCCATCCGCTGCAGGACCGTTGCATGGGCGGCGAGGCAGGGCGACGCAACATACGCAGCCCACGCCTCGCGGAGCACGTGGATATCCTGGGCGGTGTTAGCTTTTGCCATCTCTGTATAATACGCAGCCCTACCTTCAAATTCCTCCCACGCCTGACAGTGGGAATGCAGGGCGTCACATACTGTTTTTACGTCGTATGTTCTCACTCCCAGTATTCGGAGCACAGTTCCTAAGTTGGCTTGTGTCGCGGCCCAGTCCAGGGGCACGCGCTCACGGATACGTTCCTGCAAGGCAGCCAAATACGCTTGCCTGGCCGCTTCTAAGTGCGTGGTGTCACCCTCGCGTTGCCCTAGGGCCAGAAGCGCATTGCCTAAATTGTTCTGCGTTGTGGCCCACTGCAGAGGGACGCGCTCACGGGTACGTTCCTGCAATGCGGCCTGAAATGCCTGCACCGCCGCTTCTAAGCGGGTGGTACTCGGCTCACGTTCCACGAGGGTCAGGAGTGCATTGCCTAAGTTGTTCTGCGTCATGGCCCACTGCAGAGGCACGCGCTCGCGGGTGTATTCCTGGAGCGCAGCCTCATACGCCTGCACCGCCTGTTCTAATCGGGTGGTACCAGCTTCACGTTCTCCGAGGGTCAGGAGTACATTGCCTAAGTTATTCTGTGTCATGGTCCATTGCAGAGGCACACGCACACGGATGTATTCCTGCAAGGCAGCCAGATACGCTTGCACAGCTGCTTCTAAACGTGTGGTATCACGTTCGCGTTGCCCCAGGGTCCAGAGCGTGAGGCCTAAGTTGTTCTGCGTCATGGCCCAGTCCAGCGGTACGCGCTTGCGGGTGTATTCCAACAGTGCAACCTGATACGCCAGTACCGCCTGTTCTAAGTGCCTGGTATCACTCTCCCGTTGCCCCAGGGTCCAGAACGTGAGACCTAAGTTGTTCTGCGTCATAGCCCACTGGAGAGGCACGTGCTCGTGGGTGTATTCCAGCAGTGCAGCTTGATACGCCAGCACTGCCTGTTCTAAGTAGGTCGTACCGTTCGCACGTTCTCCCAGGGTCCGGAGCGCATTGCCTAAATTGTTCTGTGTCATGGCCCAGTCTAGTGGCACGCGTTCCCGAGTGCGTTCCAGCAAGGCAGCCTGATACGCTTGCTTGGCCGCTTCTAAGTGCGTAGTGTCATCCTCGCGTTTCCCGAGGGCCAGAAGCGCATTGCCTAAATTGTTCTGTGTTATGGCCCAGTCCAGCGGCATGTGCTCGTGGGTGTATTCCAGCAGTGCAGCCTGAAATGTCTGTACCGCCTGTTCTAAGTGGGTCGTGCCGTTTGCGCGTTCTCCTAGAGTCGTGAACACAGTGCCTAAGTTGGTCTGTGTCGCGGCCCAGTCCAGCGGCACCCGCTCACGGGTGCGTTCCAGTAGTGCGGCCTGATAGGCACTGACTGCCTCTTCTAACCGTGCCGTCCCACTCTCCCGTTCCCCCAATCTCGCGAGCGCGGTGCCTAAGTTGTTCTGCGTTGCAGCCCAGTCCAGCGGCACCCGCTCACGGGTATACTCCTGCAGCGCCGCTCGATAGACTGCCACCGCTTCGGTAAGAGGCTCGTTCTTTCCACTCTGCTTACCGAGTATTGTCAATGCGTTTCCGAGAATGACGTTCACCTGCACACGGGTATTCTGCTCCCAGCCGTGTTGCTGGGACGCTTCGGTCAAAAGTGTGCGGACTTTTTCTATGAACGGGGTCAACTGGTCAGCGAGGAACGTCCCTTGTTTAGCAAGAAACTCGTTTCCTTGGGTAAGGACAGCTAAGCGGAGGATATCGCCGAGGTCACGCCAAAACAGAGCTGGTAATTTGAAGTTGTCTAGTTGCGTGACATCGTGTGCTCGCTGCTTTGCCTCAGAGGTAGTTAAATACAGTTGCGGGGCTTTCTGGGAGCCCTGTGACAGGACTTTCCCCCAAATTAACACTTGAGCATTGAGGGTGCGTAAATATACCCTCGCTTGCTCGTGTCCCGCTTGTTCTTTTGCGCTTTCAGTAGGGCCAGGAGGCGCAATCAGGCGCGCAACCTGGTCGGTGACCTCAATGCCATCGAATCCACTGAGAGCGTTCACGACGAGTTTTCGTTGTTCATTGTTGGGGTCGTCTTCTAACAGGGCCACCGCGACGAGGAATTTGCTCGCGACAACTGGCTGCACCGCAGGTTGCGTGAGCCGTGCCACCACCCACTGGATGCCAGGTCGGGTTTTCAGCGTCTCCCAGTACCACCATGCCGCGCCGAGCAAGAAGAGAAGAAGGAACACCGCAGAACCAAGACGGGGGCCTAAGATCCGCTTCAAGAGTGAGAGCACCCAGGTGGTAGCGCCCTGACGCAGCCCAGCGAGATCGGACACGGCTTCTGCGAGTGGTGGAGAACTTTCGTCTGCAATCGGCTGCCCGTGAATAGCGCGGCGGATACCGTTGACCACATCGGCAAACGCTTCATCCTGCCGGTCCCATGTGGTGATGGGCTTCGCATCCTTCGGGAGGGCTTGGAGGGCACTGCAGTAAAGATCGAGAGCTTAGGCAACCTGGTGATCTGAC
>JAYVFX010000244.1:0-4882 GCA_043772795.1 Deltaproteobacteria bacterium | reverse complement strand
ATTCGAGGTGCGCCTGAAAGTCAGCTAACTGCTGATCACAGAATGGTCACCAATGGGCACGATAGGTAAGCAGAATGCCATACGCTGTGGAGAGGTCCGTGGGAAGCGTCAGTGGCTTCTCATCCACTGTTATGCCGGAGACGGTCGGAAAGGGGTCGCCTGGATTCAGTCGTTTCATACGTTTCTCCTTAAGGAACTATTTAACGCGAGAGGAAAGAGCGAGTAACATAACTCGGTGTGTGGTCTATGACGAGCGTACCGACCCATCGGCCACGCACGTTTGTGCTCACGTGGTTGTGCTGGTCACCGCACTCGGCATCGGTCGCGGTTTACCGATCGTGTCCGTAAAGTTCGGCCACACCTTGGTCGTCATGAGCTCCAGGCTCCGCATCAATTTCGCCTGCGGGATCGACTCGTTTTGCATGAACAGCCAGAGATACTCGACCGGAGCCTCGTGCAGGAGTTGTTCCAGCTGACGACAGACCGTTGAGGGCGAACCGGCGAGCAGCATGCCGCGATCGATCAGCGTCTGGGCGGAAGCGGGAATACGCGCCGGATCTTCATCCTTGCGCGCCAGGGTCGCATTGAACCCCCACTGGTTAAACCAATAGAGCCACTCAAACACATAGTCGGACGCGAGTGCCAGCGCTTCGGCGTCCGTGTCCGCGACCAGCACGTAGCGGACCAATCCTACGCCTTCGCCCAGCCGGGTCGTGCGACCGAAGCGCGCCCACCCTTGCTGCGCCAGCCGCAAGTACTCTTGAATGGCCGCCGGGTCGATGCTGATGATCAGAGGAACTGAGCCGCGCGCCGCCGCTTCTTCGGCTTGTCGCGTCGAAATCGCGAACGGCTCGAAGCAGGTCGGGACGCGGTTGTTGTAACAGCGTGGCGCAATGCCGACTTCGACCAGCTGGTTGGCGTCGTTGACGCCTTTCCCGACTTCCTTGGTCACGGCGAGGCCGCCCCATTTCAGGTTGGGCGCGGGAATCTGCCAATATTTGCCCTTGAAACTGAATGTCTCCGAGGTGAAGGCTTTGCGAATGATCGCGATGCTTTCGTCAAAGATCTCCGCCCGCGCCTGCATGTGGGCGGCGAGGTCGGTGACGTTGTCCGCCAACGCCGGCGAGATATGCTGTCCAAACGTGTTCAGCCAGCGCTCTTGGATGCCCCGCACGAACCCCGCATAGGCACGTCCTTGCGAGATTTGGTCGAGGACCGCGATATCAGACGCAACCCGCAAGGGGTCGTGGGCAGGCAAGACAAAGCCGAGTTCCCCGACGTTGATGTGTTTCGTGTGCGTAGCGATATACAGATCCAGCATCGCGGGGTTGTTGGACATGGTGATGCCTTCAATACAGAGATGGTGCTCGGAAAATCCAAAACCATAATAGCCAGTTTCATCGGCGTATTGCGCCATTTCCAGCAGGTTCTTGAGCATGCGTTGATACAGATCCGTTCTCTGACCTGCCATGCCTTGTTTGATTTCCTTTGCCGAACCAACCAGTGGCGGATAATGTAGACCGATTTCCATGCAATCCTCCATCAACGTTCACGTGAGATTCCGTTTCGTCTCGTCGTGTTTGTAGTCTGAAACCCCTCGTTAATGAAGTACGTATAGTAAAGTGCGCTACGTCCAAATGGTCGGCGTTAGTCCGAGCGCAACAACCTCTCATTTGCTTGGCGACAATCACAGAACAACGTTGAAGACCATGCCGTGTAGTAATCATGCTCTTGCCAGAGTACCTCCGATGTGGGAGTAAGGCCCTTAGGAACACACAACTACGAAGGAGGGCCTCATTATGCAGTTAGGCAGAGTTATTGATTCTGACGGTCATGTACTGGAACCACCTGATCTGTGGAAGAATAACCTCGAAGCGAAGTTCAAAAACCGTGCGCCATACCTCGCCCGCGATGAAGAAGGCTGGGAATCACTCGTCGTCGACGGCAAACCCTCTCCCATTAGTCGCGGCATGGGTGTTGCCTCAGCGTATGGGCAACCGACCGAAGTCGCCTTCTCGCGCGAGTTTGGCTACATGGACGGACCAGCAGGGGCGTATGATCCACATGCCCGCATCAAGCTGCTTGATGAAGACGGCATTGATGCAGCAGTGCTCTACCCTACCCTCGGCTTACTGTGGGAAGGTGAGGTCAATGATCCCGAACTCGCAACGGCGATCTGCCGCGTCTACAATGACTGGATTACCGATTTTTGCCGTCCCTATCCGACTCGCCTCTATCCGATTGCCCACATCTCGCTGATGGATGTGGACCGTGCAGTCGCTGAACTCAAACGTTCAGCGAAACTGGGCATCAAGGGCGTGATGCTCACCCCGTGGCCGGCCAATAACAGAAGTTATGGTGATACCTACTACGATCCGTTTTGGCAGGTTGCCCAGGACCTCAACATTCCGGTTGGCCTGCATGTGATCGCCCGGCCGCAGTACCACGGCCATGAGTGGTACAAGAACCCAACGTTTCATGGTTCGGCGTTTTACTTTCTGTCAGTGACCCTGGGTTTCGATATTCAAGCGTCATTCGTGAGTTTCTTTGAAGGTGGGACGCTTGAACGGTTCCCAAATCTCAAACTACTCACACTTGAAGTCGGTGCCGGCTGGCTGCCGCATTTCATTGAGCGGATGGACAGCAAGTGGGAGCACATTGGCCCCCTCACCGCATGTAAACGACCACCGAGTGAGTATTTCCGCCGTCAGGTATGGATAGGTGCTGACGTAGACGAGACGATGATTCCCACTGCCAGTGAACACTGGGGCTCGGAGAAATTCTTCTGGTCCACCGACTTTCCGCACTTTGATGGGTTCACCAAACCATTAGAGCGGCTGAAAAAGAGTATCGCGAGTATGCCGCCGAAAGATCAACAGAACGTTCTCGGTGACAACGCGACTCGCGCGTATAGTTTGTGATATTTTGCAGGGGTGCAGCAACCGGCACCCCTGCCTCATCTTCCGAAGGCGTTAGCGTCCCTAGGGTTCCAGCTCTACCTGCAAGGCATTGAGGTTGCGCGCCATCATATTCCAGAAAGACGTAGCCGCGGTCAATTCAATCGTGTTTTTCTGCCCAATCAGTGTCTCCACACTGCGAAAGAGGTCGTCGTCAACACGCGCCTTGGAGGTGAGATCGTCAGCGTATCGCAGTATCAACTTGTCATTATCATTGAACAGCGAACTGGTTTGGTAAGACCCAACATTATCGATTTGCTCCTGCGTCAGTCCAACCTGCTTGGCGATCGCGATATGACGAACAAAACCATACTCGCAGTTGAGGCGCTTCATCAGGATGAGCACTGCCAACTCACGCTGTCGCGGGTCAAGCGAGGAATCGTTCATGAAATAGTCAGCCAAGGGAAAAATCCGTGAGGCAAGCTTTGGACTGTTGGATAGTGCTTTAACGACATTCGGTACCTGCTTCACTGAAAAGCGTTGCACGAATGTATCGTACAGTTGTTGTGCCTCTCCAGTGAGCGCGTCTCTTTCAACGTAGGGGACTCGTGCCATGTGGGTTTCCCTCCTTTTTCATTCCAAGCTTCTCTTCCTCTACCCTGCTTCGCTGACGCTGACAAGAGAAACGGGACAGGATTGAGGAGCGTCTCGAACCTACCCATCCATTACGCTAATATGAAACGTAATGGCTTCCGTCGAATTCAGTACTCTCATCGCCCAAGGCGAGAACTTGCACGTTGAGTTCAAGCAATGGCCGGTGCAGCCGGATGATCTTGCTGCAGCAATCGTCGCATTTGCCAATACTGACGGTGGACAACTTATACTTGGAGTCGATGATCACGGTCAGGTGATCGGCATCGCCGAAGGTGATCGCGATCGCACCGCGCAAACTGTCGATAACGTTGCGTTCCACAACATTCATCCACCTGCCACAGTTGTCCTCGAAACGACAACCGATCCTCAAGGGCGAGTCGTTTTGATCGCGCAGATTCCTAAAGGCAGCCAGCGTCCCTATCGTACCAATCGCGGTGTCTATTACATTCGTACAGCTTCTGGTCGCAGGCAAGCGTCACGGGAAGAACTCTTGCGGTTATTCCAGGCCAGCGAAAGTCTGTATTACGATGAGACACCAGTGCTCTCAACATCACAGATTGACATCGAATCACAAGCACAAGCAGATATATTAGAACTCGCGAGACAGCGAGGCGTGGATGTTGCCGCGATTGATCCGCAGCGGTTATTCCTGAACTGGAAACTCTTGGCGCAAGGCGATGGACAGTTCTCGCTGACCGTTGCTGGCGTGCTATTCCTCGCCTGCAGTCCACAGCAGTGGCTGCCGACAGCCTACGTCACGGCCTTACGTATTCCTGGCACTGACATCAGCGTTGCGCCGTCCGATCAAAAACGTATTGAGGGACGTGTATTAGCAATGCTTGAAGACACCAAGCGTTTCCTGGAAATCCATTTACCTCGTCCACATCACATTCAGGGATTAGCACCAGAAGTGACGCCAGAACTACCCGCCGAAGTCTTACGAGAAGCGCTCGTCAATGCCGTAGCGCATCGAGATTACACCATCTCTGCGCCGATGCGTGTGCTCGTTTTTGATGATCGTATTGAAATCCGCACCCCTGGCACCTTGCCCAACACCGTCACGTTAGAAAGTCTGCCCTTCGGCATTCACGTGCTCCGTAATCCGATGATGTACAACATGCTGCTCCGCGTTGGACTCGTCACCGATGCCAGCAGCGGCATTCCGCGCATGATTCGTTTAGTCCGCCAAGCGACAGGCCACGAACCCACATTCCGTCAGGAGGGAAATGAGTTTGTGCTAGGGTTGCCGAGAAGAAATTCATCAAACTAGCTTTTGATTTGTGCTGATTGAGATCTTGCAATTCTATCACTCAAGGTGCTACTTCTATGCT
>JAYVFX010000243.1:0-2300 GCA_043772795.1 Deltaproteobacteria bacterium | reverse complement strand
GTGCAGACGATTTTCGCGTGATTACAGCGTTGTCTTTCGCCATTTCCACTCTTCGCCCCTTCGCCCTTCATCCATTTTTCCTTTTCTCCATTTCGCCTTTTCGCCTGTTTTCCTTATTCCAAAGCTCCCGCCGCTACCAGCTCAGTAATCTTCTCTTCACTGTACCCAAGGATCTGTTCGAGAACGTGCTGATTGTCACGCCCGATCGTTGGCGCACAGCGTTGTACCTGCGCGGGAGTGCGGGACAAACGTAGACGTGAACCTTCGATCGTCGTGGTTCCGTACGTCGGATGGTCGAGTTGGACAAAGTGATTACGATGCGCCAGTTGCGGATCTTTGTACGCTTCATGCATGGTACTGACCGCACCGGCTGAAACACCGCGCGCTTGTAACATCGCTTCGACACGATAGGGGTCGTGTTGCTTTGTCCATTCGCCAATCAGGGCGTCGAGTTCATCTTGATGGTTAAGCCGAGCTTCGCGTGTCGCAAAGCGAGCATCGTTCACGATATCCGTTCGCTGCATCATCTCACAGAGTGTTTGCCATTGTTCTTCGGTTTTGACGGTAATCGTCACCCACCGGTCTGTGCCTGCTGCCGGATACACGCCATGTGGAGCAAAATAGAGATCCCGATTGCCCATTGCCTCTTGCACGTGTCCGTTCGCCGTATAATCGAGCACAACAGGACCGAGAAAGTGCAACGTTGCTTCAGCCTGCGACTGGTCGATATACTGCCCCTGCCCAGTCCGACGGCGATGATCCAGTGCCGCGAGAATCGCTATCACGGTAAATCGTGGAGCAACATAATCCGTGTACGCGCTAAACGGTCCGGCGGGTATCCGATCCGGCCAGCCGGTGAGATTGAAGAAGCCCGTAAGTGCAGCAGCCAGATTGCCAAAGCCCGCAAACTTCGCCATTGGTCCAGTCTGCCCCATCAGGCACGAGCTGATCATAATGATGTCTGGTTTGATCTTCTTCAGCGATTCGTAGTCTAGTCCCCAGCCTTTCATCGCCTTGGGAGAGAAGGACTCGGTAACAACATCAGCCCAACGAACAAGGTCCCGAACGACATCCCGAGCTGTTTCATTGTTCAGATCCAACGCAAGTCCGAGCTTCCCGGCGTTGAGGTTCTGAAATAAAGCGGAACTATCAGGACCAGGTTTGCGATTATGGAACGGTTGCAGCATACGGGCAGTATCGATCCTCTGGGCCGATTCGACCCGGACGATAGTTGCACCATAATCAGCAAGGACGCGTGTCCCGGCTGGTCCCGCCATGACCCACATGAGGTCGAGAATTTTTACGCCTTCCAGTGGTAGATTGTTCGCCATTGCGTCACTCCTTGTTTTCGCTCTTGCGCCTACAGGTTCCCTCTCCTGTCAAGCCTGTCCTGAGCTTGTCGAAGGAGAGAGGGACAGGGTGAGGTATCAAATCACACCCTTACTCTGCAATTCAGCCAACTCCTTCTCCGTCACCTCTAGTTCGTCAACATAAACCTCACGATTATGTTCCCCAATCAATGGTGGACGACGACGGTAGGTAATCGGTGTCTCACTGAATTTCACAAACGGTCCAGGATAACGAAACGATTGACCAAGTTCGGGGTGGGACAATTCAGTCCAGTACTGCCGCGCAGCGAGTTGCGGGCTGCTCACAACTTCGTCGATCCTGGTAATCGGGGCCATGACGAGGCGACGATCAAGCGCCCCTTGCAAGAGTTCGGCCTTGGTTTTCGTCTTGGTAAACTCCTCGACGATGAGCTTCAGACGCTCGTATTCCTCGAATCCTTGACCACTAAAGAGGACTCCACCAAAGCCAACCCAATCGGTGTTGCGAGTCGCTTCGTCACAGAGACCTTCTTCATAGATCCAGTCCATTAACCGCTTTGTAAAATGCGCAAAGGCAGTCCCGAACAGGAAGGTAATCGCGACATGCCCATCTTTCGCCGGCCAGACGAGACGAATTTTCATCGGACCGATCTTCACGCCACCACCCATGCGCTGAATCTCAGCCTCGCCTAACGGGGCAGCCAAAATCATGGCTTGCGTTGCCTGTGCCACAGCCTGCTGTGCTGACACGTCAATGTACTGACCTTGACCAGAACGTTGACGTTCGTGATTGGCCAGTAACGCGCCCATCACCCCTTCCACACAGGCATGGAGATACGCTTGCGGTACGCTAATCCGCACCGGAGGACGGTCATCATCGCCAGTGAGTACGAGCGGACCGCCCGCGGCGAGAATAACGAGATCACTATCCTCATAGCTCGCCTTCGGCCCATCTTGGCCAAACGCAGAAAT
>JAYVFX010000242.1:0-5124 GCA_043772795.1 Deltaproteobacteria bacterium | reverse complement strand
CTTGGTTTGGTTGTTCTTCAGCCCACAACGGAACTCCTTGCAGGCTGAGAACCACGGCCATTGTTCCAAATACGCTTCTCATACACCTCCCCATCGCTCTCATCTCCTCACTGCCAATTCCCAATCAAAATAAACGGTGCGTAGAGTCGAGTATTACCGGATTCGCGTGGCAAAACCCATGAGATCCTTTCCTCACTCATGCATGTAGAGGAGGTATCGCATTGGCAATTTCTTGCAAGAGCGCAAACTGGGCGTCAACCTCTATTTTTCTCCGCTGCGAAGCCCAAAAATGAGAGCAGTTGTAGAATATATACTGATATATATACTATGGACTGTGCGCTTCGAGTGGGATCCAGACAAAGCGGTTATCAACCTGCAACGCCATAAGGTCAGCTTCGAGGAGGCCGTTGAGTCGTTCTTCGACCCGGAGGCGGTCGACGATTTTGACCCGGACCACTCAGAAGAAGAGACGCGTTACAATCTCATTGGACTATCAAGCCGTAGACTGATGTTTGTCGTCTACACCGAAGAGGCACACGAAGTCATCCGTCTAATATCCGCACGAAAAGCAGAAAAGAAGCACCGGAGGGTTTATGCGCAAGTCCACTAAAGCACAGAACATCGTCGTGAACGTTACGGAGAAAGAATATCATGCTGATCTTGCCCGCGGATTGCGCGCCGATGAAGTACTTCAGCCAGGACGCCATACGTTCAAGCGAGGCACGTTTCTTGCGCGTCACGGCCTCAAGTCGGAACAGACATCAGCGACCGCCAAAGTCCGTATCTCCATCAACTTGGATTATGATGTTTTGACGTACTTCAAGCGACGAGCCGCCCAGCCCAATGCTGCTCCCTATCAGACTCAAATCAACCACGTGCTCCGTACGGTGATGGAACGTGGACAGGACACTCCCCCAGCGACACCCCGGTCACAAGTTGAGGTGTTGTTAGCGGATCAAGGGTTTATTGACGCGATTGCCCGACGTGTGCGGGAGCAGCAAGCCGTACCACAAAGGCGTAGTCGTCGCGCAGCCTAAAGAACAAGCCGTTGACACAGAAAACGACCCGCCACGATCTACGTCGGGTTACGAGTAGTAACCGCAAGGAAAGCAAGCGTATTCACCGCCAGTTCCCAATCAAAATAAACGGCGCCCAGTAGTAGGGATGAGCATACGGCGCAGCGGGGTCCTTCACAAACTGTGGTGCCGTGACTCTCTGGGGGTCACTGCTCGGAGAATCGTGCGACACTTGGACTACTCCGCGTTGTTCCTCTGACTCACTTACGGTGATCTTTCCCTCTAACAACGCCAACTGCGCTTGCCGTAACGCTTCGGCTTTGGACATGCCTTTCTTGCTCTCACGGATACGGTAGAACTGCTGCATCAACTCCTTGGTCCCGACATCGGCTATCGGCCATAACGTGGCCAACACCGCTTGAGCGCCTTGCTGTTGCGCCAACACGCCGAACCCTTCGACCTCTTTCCCGTCGCCATCTGCTCCACCTATTGCCGTGTCACACGCTGAGAGCGCCAGTAGCTCAACATCCGCAAATAACGTGTCGTACCGCGTATTCATCTCGGCCATACTCCACTGCGTACCATCACCCATGAGAAGATACGACTCCGCGTCATTCCCCGGTCGCACTTGAAAGTGACTGGCAATGTGGACGACGGGATAGCGTTGCCGTAACCCTGCGACCATACTCTGCTGCGTGAACGCGTCATCGAGCAGCACCACCCCAGGCAGCACTCCACCTCCACGGTTGTTCTTCCCCTCTCGAATAATCCCATGCAGTTCATCAGGTACTGCAGGGAGGGCCGCAAACCCTTCGCGCGCTTTAGACACCCCCAAGCCCAAGCCTCTCCACTTCGGACTGGGCTGCTGCTGGATGTCCCACGGACTGGCGGGGGTAAAGACCACGGAGCGGTACTGCTCGACCAGATACTGCCGACCGTTGTGGAGCGCAGCCATCGGCAGGTAGCGTAAGGCGCCATCCAACGACCACAGGACGGTGTCTGCATTGGCCCCATGCAAGTCCTGGGCGATTGGTCCGACGAGGATTTGATAGAGTTCCTGGGCTAACGGGACGGGATCGCGGGTGGGGTGTTGTAGGACCTCGCGAAAGGCCGTGACTTTCCGATTGAGGTCCGCGCGGGAGATGGCGTATTCACGAGCAACGCGGGTATCGGGCGTAATCACAAGGGCACGATACTTCTCTTCGCCGACCAGGGTATATACGGCCACTGTCCCGGACCCCAGCTTGCCCAGAACACTCATCAACTTCTTGGTGCCCTGCAGCTCCTTTACTGCTACTGCCGCATCATTCTCGATAGCGCGATCTGCCTCCTTGGTCAGTACTGTGAGAAACTGCTGAAACGCCTCACGCGCCACGATCAGGTCAGCTGCCAACTGCGCGACACGTTGGTCTTCCTCGGGTATCCGTGGTTTCTTGTCACTCAGGGTGCGATGCTCCTTGCCGAGAGCTGTGATGTGGTCGCCGATTTCACGATAGCGTTGCGCCCAGTCTATCTCGACTGAATTGAAGTCTGCTTTACCGTCCAGGGCTTTCACGGTTTTCGCATCGCGCCGCACGAACTCGAAGTATTCTTCTTCCTTCAGCAGATTGAGCACTTGTTGTGCTTCGGGCAAACGGCCTTCAGTAATGAGGAGATCGGCGAGATTGCGGTAGGTAAAGGCGTGGGACTGGAGGTAACTATGCTGGATGTCTTTGGCTAATTCTTTGGTATCGCCGCGCAGCTCTTGGAAGATATTCACTGCTTGTTTACCGTAAAAGATGGCGAGTTGTAGCTTCTGTCGGTCTTTCCAACTGCTCATCAAGTTCCCAAGCGTCTGGGCTTCGCGCTCGCGATCGAGCACCTCCCGAAATATCGCCAGCGCCTGTTCTCTCCCTACATCTGCCTCTGCATATTTTCCTTCTTCGTCGGCGAGCGAAGCGAGGTTGCCAAGGGTGAAGCCTTCGCCATTCCGGTTTTTAACCTCTCGCATGATGCTCAACGCATGCTCAAGATACTTACGGGCTTGCCCATAGTGCTTCAAAGAGATCGAACACCCACCCATGTTTTGAAGCATCAAACCCTCGCCCGCGCGATCTTTGAGTTCACGGGCTAGCGCAAGGGACTGCTCAAAGTCGATCAGAGCGCGTTCACAAAGTCCCAAATTTTCAGAAACGGACCCTAAGGCGATTTCCGAAAATGAATATCCCGAGTTCAAGCAACCCTAGCCTCCCATATCGGTCCAATTTGGGCAGTTTGGGATCGCTCCAGGTGCATAGCACGGAGGGTATAAACTTTCCCGGAAATCGCCTAAGTTGTTGAGAATGAGGGCTTCATTACGACGATCTTTGATCTCCTGAGCGATCGGTAACGCCTGGTCGTAGTAGGACAACGCTTTCCCATATTGAGCCAGCGCGCGATGAGCTTCGCCAAGGTTGTTGAGGATGGTGCTTTCCATCCGACGATCCTTCAGGCCCCGAGCGATAGGCAACGCTTGCTCAAGATACTGGATGACTCGACCGTAGTGCCCAAGACTCTGGTACATGGCGCCGAGGTTGTTGAGCGCTTTCCCTTCCATCTCTAGATCACCAACATCGCGTCCGATGCGTAGCGCGATTTCGAACTGCTCAATGGCTTTGTCGTATTGACTCACAGTGTGATAGGCATCACCGAGATTGTTCTCTACTCGGCCTTCCATATCGCGATGACCGACCTCACGCAGGATCTGTAAGGCAGGTTCTAAATGAGCGATGGCGTTGTCGTATTGACCAAGTTGCTTGTAGGCAAAGCCCAGGTTGCTTAGCATGAGACCTTCGCTGTCGCGGTCGTGAATCTCCCTGGCGATGATGAGGGCGGATTCATAGCGGCCAATGGCCTGCTCATACTGGCCGAGCGCCTCGTGAACCATTCCCAGATTGTTGAGCATCACACCTTCCCCGTGCCTGTCCTGTACGTCGCGACTAATGCCGAGCGCCTGTTCAAAAGATTCAATGGCTTCGTTGTATTGACTGAGCCCATAATAGGCGCTGGCCATGTTGCTAAGGTTAGCTGCTTCCCCTTGGCGCATCTTGAGTTCGCGGGAGATAACCAATGCTTGTTGGTAATAGCTAAGAGCTTTTTCACGTTGCCCAAGATGCCAGTACAGCACCCCGAGTTCGTTCAGCGCAATTTCTTCTCCCGCCCGGTTGTGCACCTCGCGTGCGATCAGCAATCCTTGCTCATACGAGGCCACCGCCGGGGTTGGTTCGCCAAGTAACAGTTGGACTTGTCCGATCTGAACCCGCGCCCTGCCCTCACCTCGTCGATCGCTAAAAGTCTGACGTATGGCCAACTCTTGCTGGTGATACGCTAACGATTGGCGGAACTGCCCAATCAGACGTGCATTGACGCCAAGGGAGTTCAAGACCTCGGCCTCTCCTTCGTGATCCTCTGTTTCGCGGGCGATTGCTAACGCCTGCTCGTGTAACGTGCCAGCTTCTTGATAACGGCTCAGACTGAGGCTCACATCACCCAAAAGTGACAAGCTGCGCCCCTCTCCGCGTCGGTCGTGAATCTCGCGTTGGATAGCTAGCGCTTGATTCAGCACGTCGGTGGCTTGACCAGAAAGGTTGCGTTCGTTGTACACTTGACCCAAGAGACTGAGGACAGTCCCCTCTGCAGCACGATCACCGTGCGCTCGTGCCAGCGCGAGCGCTTGGGTGTACGCAGCAATGGCCTGATCATACTGTCCGATCTCAAAATACGCCTGGCCCAGCACGGTTAAGATCATAGCGGCTTCTGTTGGCCGAACTTCTCGTTCCAGTGCGATCGCGGTTTCATACTGCACAATGGCGTCGGGATAGCTATAACGTTTCTTGAGACTATCGCCCCAAGCGCGATGGAGATCCGCGAGTGCGGCATGCAGCCGTGCTTGATCTGCCAGAGAGAGATCTTTCTGTTGCAGCGCGGCTCCCAGGAGGGCCTGTCCTTCTGCATATTGCTCAGCTTTGCGGAATGCGTTGGCTTGAGCAAGGGTTGTTTCAACAACATCAGCCGAAGGGATACCCTGAGCACCTTGGTTTGGTTGTTCTTCAGCCCACAACGGAACTCCTTGCAGGCTGAGAACCACGGC
>JAYVFX010000241.1:0-7037 GCA_043772795.1 Deltaproteobacteria bacterium | reverse complement strand
GTTGGTTTTACACTCGTTGGGGCATCGATCTCGGCTGTGCTTCCCTCTGGTCGTGTGACGAAGCTCCACGCGAAACTGAGGAGCTGTCCGTCCTGGTCGGTGGAGCCACTACCATCGAGATGGGCAATAGACGCAACTGCTTTCGTCTGGGCTGGACCGGCATTCGCCGTTGGCGGATGGTTGCTGGGCTCGGCTGGGATGACCGGAATTTCCTTAATGTCCGAGAGTACGCGTTTAAGGCGTCCTTTGAATGACGCTGACCCTTGCAGGCGGATTTTGCCAACGTCGGATTCAGTAAAGATAACAGTGAGTGCATAGATCTTGTCACCAGCGATAGTATCGCCATCACGCCCGTCGTCATGCATGACGTCAAGCACCTTGGCCTTGTCCCGTGTATCAAGCCGCAACAGATTCAAACCTTTATGGATGAGGGATGGATCAGTTGGGCTGGTGACTAGCTGAATTTGGATAGTGACTGGAGTCGGTTGTCCGACCGGAACGGAATCTGTCGTGGTGATAGGCGTACTGAGCGACGGAGCGGCGGAACTTTCTGTCGCAAAGAGTGCGTGGCTAAACAAGAGCCACAGACAGCAGTGCAATACAATATTGAGAGAAAAACGTTGCCTCTGCACCCGTAACCTCATGCTCTGCTCCGACGCCTGACTTGCGACAGTCGTCGAACAGCGAAGAACGCCAATACGCTACTGCTTAACATCATCGTTCCTGGTTCTGGGACAGGGTTGAACTGCACATCATCAGTGACAAACGAGCCACCGGTTGGATCTCCGCTGATCGTGATACTGGCAATGTTCCCCACCCCAGCAATTTGCAGCAGTTCATTGGGAAGGGACCCTGGATCTCCACTCAGGGCCAGGTTCGACAAAAACGTAGAGGTGACACTGGTGAGGAGGTTGGCACCAGCATCAAACGCAAAAATGGTAATCGGCACGGAATAGGTGAAAAATCCCTTGAACGACGACACTGGGACAGTGAAGGACAACGTCATGGAGCCACCGTTATCACTGACGACATTGCTGCCCGACTTGGGCGGAAACTCAAACTCGTTGAGTGAGATTCCAGCAGAAAGCACGGTCGTGTTACTGAACGTGATCCCTTGGACGGCGAATTGATTGGTGACCGCATCGCCGTCAGTCAGAGCTTCGAAATCAATAGTTGTACCCCAGCTATAGCACGGGAGAAGTAACGTCAGAGCGATAGCCTTGACAGTCTGGGCAAGAGTGGAAAGCGATTTTCTCACGCGGCGAACCTCCAGAAAGAAGAAGCGCTGGTGTTTGCTCAAGACAAAAAAATAGTGTTACAAGTGACCATTACACTGGCTCACACTCAGAAACCCGGCCAATAATGCTTTTCGTGTATGCCCCAATAGGAAGCGGACGTTGTTGCCCTTGTCCGGCCTTACTCAATACTCCCTTTAAATCCTCAGACCTGTTGGCTTGTTGCTCCTGGATCATGCATGAGGTGGCTCGTTCCCCCTACGAGCCTATGATGTGTTCTTGTGCGAGGGTCACAACAAGAGACCATACACCAGCAGTAGCCCTATTGAGTGTCAAAAGTCAAACAGAGAAATCCTCCCATGTTCGCTCTAGTACTTTACTGCAAATACTTGATACGCGAGTACGTCCACAGCTTCCCGATTCAGCGCCTCCGCACGGCGGTTGAGAATTTCCAAATCTTTGGCATTCTGCTCATTACGAAGCGTCTGGTCGATAAACCTCCAGATGGCCATTTCGATGAACTCGGATCGGTTTTTTTGCCTTGCTTTGCCTGTTTGTCGACGGCTTTCAGTAACTCTTCAGAAAGGGTGATACACGTCTTGACTCTCGTCCCACAAAAGTACCCCCGTTCACTAGGAGTGTCAAAAGTTGGAGCCGTCGTATAGGGTAGGGCGGCGATGATCATGAGAGAGAATTATAGAAAAAGTGAAATGGTTGGCCGGATAGAAGCATCCCTGCTGATGCTCTTCTTCATGTCCTTTCCCCTTCCAGTCTCGTTTCAGCAAACAACCCTTGGGTTGCTCCTAGTCTTGATGACTGTTCACTGTTGGCAGGAGCGCATCCTCCCAACGACAGTGTTGGATTGGCCGCTCCTCATGTTGTTCAGCGCTTTTCTTCTTTCTACGCTGTTCTCGCCTGCCATGGGGAATTCTCTCGTGAGTTATCGCAAGCTGTGGCTTGTTGGTGCGTTCGTCGTTACGGCAAACTTGGTGCGGAAGCCGGCAGATGTCGAGCGACTCATAAAACTTTTAGTAATTAGTGCCACGATTGTGAGTGCGTACGGTATTTTGCAACACTATAGTGGGATTGACCTCAACAAACAGTTACAAGGGAAGCCCACGTCGATCGCCCCCTTCTGGTTCGGGCGTGACGAGGGATTTCGCACCAAGGGCTTTCATCCTTCTGGAATCACTTTCGCTCATAATCTGCTATTTCCTTTGACATTTGTGACTGTGTGGTTGTCCTGCGCAGGGCTCGCACTCCGCCACCGACTGTTGCTCGGTCTCGGGTGGATATTGATGATCTTTGCGCTGCTCTTTTCTCTGACCAGAGGAGTGTGGGTTGCTTATATTCTCGTATTACTTGTCCTTGGACTGATCCGAGGGGGAAAAACTCTTGCTGGCGTTGTGGGGAGTACGGTTATCCTTGGGGTCTTTCTTGTCAGTGCCGGAGCCGGTGTCCAAGAGCGCTTGCGGTCAACCTTCGACCTGGTCCAGAACCTGCCGCGCAGTCAGATCTGGCAGGCTAACCTCGATATGATTGCCGCGCGCCCGCTGCTTGGCTGGGGTTATGGAAACTATCGCAAGTTCCGTGATCCCTTTTATGAGCGGCATCCGCAGGCCAATCACACCGGCCACGCCCACAACACTTTTCTCCAAATCGCAGTCGATAGCGGTCTTCTTGGGCTGGCAGCTTTTCTCTTTTTCTTCTGGTCACTCTTGCGTGTGGGATGGGAAACCTACCGACGCATACCTCCCGAGGACGAACCGTATCGCAGCATTATCCTGGGTGCCTTTCTCAGTATCATTGGCTTCCTCGTCGGTGGCCTGACGCAACACAACTTCGGTGACGCGGAAGTTGTTATTGTCATGTGGGCTGTCGCTGGGCTTATGGCGCGGATGGGACAAAGCAGAGTGAATAGTTAAGAGTTAAGAATGAAAGAGTTGAAGATTTAGGAAGGATAAAGGGAACTTATACGTTCTCAATTCTTCACTCTTCACTCTTCATTTGCAGAACCTCTTGCTGCCCCTCTGCCCCGTCGTTATGGTGAACAGTACACGACATGCACCGTTTGTGGGGTTACCTCTCTCGCTACCGCGCTCGCTATGCGCGCGGCATTCTCTGCCTGATCGCTTCTGCGACCTTGGCAATGTCGATCCCCTTGTTACTCAAGTGGACGGTGGAAGCGATTCAACAGCAGCGTCCGTTTCGTGACGTGTTGTTCTATGTTCTGCTTATCATTGCGATTGCGTGTGTGCAGGGCGTCGTAAGATCGTGCTCACGTTTTATGATCTTTAACGTCGGGCGTGACATCGAATACGAGCTCCGCAACGATCTCTTTGCGCATTTGCAAAAGCTTTCGCTGGGGTATTATCAGCGCCAGACGATTGGGGATCTAATGTCACGCATGGTGAATGACGTGACCGCCGTGCGCTTGCTCTTAGGACTCGGTATTCTCAATCTGCTCAACACCCCACTGTATTACCTCTACGCGGTCTCTGCGATGGTCATGATGGACCCGAGGCTGACATTAGCTGCCTTAGCGACGTATCCGTTCATGCTGCTGTTCGTGAAACGCATGAGTCGTCAGATGATGGAAAAGACGCTGAAAGTCCAGGAAGGACTCGCGGATCTTTCGACCCGGGTGCAAGAAGCAGTAAGCGGCATGCATGTCTTACGTGCCTACGTTCGCGAAGATTGGCAAACCGCAGAGTTTTCTCGCCTCAACGATATTTTTCGTGAAGAAAGTATGAGCCTCGCGCGCGTCCGCGGCCTATTCCCGCCGCTCATGAAGGCCGTATCCGGTCTCGGACTCCTGGTTGTGTTGTGGTACGGCGGTTCGCATGTGATCGCCGGTCGCCTCAGTTTGGGCGATCTCGTGGCGTTCATGGGGTATCTCCACTTGTTAGCCTGGCCGACGATGGCGCTGGGTTGGTTGATTTCGATCTTTCAACGTGGGCAAGTCGCGTTGAAGCGGTTGGAGGCGATTTTCCAGATGCAACCTGAGATTGTTGATGGTCAAGGCGATGGCTTGGCTCGACAGATTCGCGGCGAGATCGACTTTCAGCATGTGGACTTTGGGTATCGTGCGCATATTAATGGTAACTTAATGTTACGAGACATTAACTTTACCATCCCGGCTGGGGCGACGGTGGCAATTGTCGGACGTATGGGATCAGGAAAAAGCACGCTCGTGCAACTACTGCCGCGTTTGTTTGATGTCCAGAACGGAACGATCGCGATTGACGGACAGGACATTCGCACCTGTTCTTTGGCGGCGCTCCGGCATTGGGTTGGGTTCGTTCCCCAGGATCCGTTTTTGTTTTCCACCCGGATCAAAGACAACATCGCGTTTTCCTTGCCTGCTGTCGATATGGAGCGTGTACGCTGGGCGGCAGGGGTTGCACATTTGGATCAGGATATTGCGGATTTCCCTCGCGGGTACGACACGCTGGTCGGTGAGCGTGGGATTACACTCTCGGGTGGACAAAAGCAGCGGATGACCCTGGCGCGCGCGTTGCTTGCGGATCCGCCGATTCTGGTGTTGGACGATGCGTTATCGAGCGTGGACGTCCATACTGAACGGGAGATTTTACGAGGATTGCGTGACGCAACGCACGATAAGACCGTGGTGGTGATTTCGCATCGTATTTCGGCGGTTCGTGACGCAGATATGATTGTGGTGATTGATGAGGGTCGCATCGTTGAAACTGGCACCCATACCGATCTCGTTGAACGGGGTGGGATTTATTCCGACATCTTTCAACAACAAGCTTTGGAAGAAGAACTCGCGGAGCTATGACGCACGACGGGCAGCGTGAAGAAACACTGGGGAAACCGTACGACGTGGCGCTCATGCGTCGGTTGTGGCGCTACGTCCGGCCGTACCGTGCGCAGTTCATCTTGTCGGTTGTCTGTCTCCCTCTCACTTCGGCGTTTCTTCTCGCCCAACCATACATCCTGAAACTAGCTGTCGATCGCTACATTGCCCACAATGACGCTGAGGGATTGGCGCGGGCTGGGTTGATGTTTGTGGCGGCGCTCGTCGGTGAGTTCGTATTTTTCTACCTTCAGTACCAAGCAACGATGACGGTCGCGCAGCGCAGTCTGTCTGATCTCCGCATTGATTTATTCACGCATCTCCAGGAGCTGCCCGCGAGTTTCTTTGATCGCAATCCGGTCGGGCGTTTAGTCACGCGGCTGACGACGGATGTTGACGCGATTAACGAGGCGTTTACTGCGGGAACCCTCACGATCTTCATGGATGTGTTAACTTTGGTCGGCATCGTCATGATCATGTTGACGATCGATGTGAAGCTCACCTTTGTGACGCTGGCACTGTTGCCGCCCCTGATGGTGGCGATGAATTTTTTCCGCGTGCGCTCACGAGACACCTATCGTACCATTCGCGAACGTCTGGCGCGGATCAATGCGTTTTTGCAAGAGACGCTTTCCGGGATTGCCGTCGTCCAGCTCTTTGCGCAAGAGAAAAAACTCTTTGCTGAATTTGAGGACCGAAACAAGGAGTTTCGTGATGCGAACCATCTTTCCAATATCTATGAAGCGACCTTGTTCTCTCTGGTCGAAGCCGTCGGGTCAATCTCTATTGCGCTGATGTTGTGGTATGGAGCCGTGCAGATTGGTAAGGGTGTCGTTGCCTTGGGGACATTGGTAGCGTTTATTGAATATTTACAGAAGTTCTTCGTTCCTATCCGCGAGTTTGGTACCAAGTATACTACGATGCAATCAGCAATGACTGCGGTCGAGCGTGTCTTTCAGTTACTCGATACGCCCGTCACAATTACGTCTCCTGCGCAACCGCTCCAGCCTGCGAAGGTACGCGGACGTGTGGTGTTTGACCATGTCTGGTTTGCCTACAAAGGTGAGGACTGGATTTTGCGCGATGTCTCTTTCTCAGTAGAACCCGGACAAAAGATCGCTCTGGTGGGCGCGACTGGTGCGGGGAAGAGTACCATTAGCAAGCTGCTCAACCGCTTTGCTGACGTGCAGCATGGACGGATTCTGATCGATGATGTTGATGTGCGTGACTGGGATATCAAAGTCCTCCGCCGTCAGATCGGGGTGGTGTTGCAAGATGTCTTTCTGTTTGCTGGGGATGTTGCAACAAATATCACGCTCGGACGCAATGACATCTCCCAGGCGGAGCTGGAGCAGGCTGTTCGGTATGTCAATGCGGACCGGTTCATCGCACAACTTCCTCGCGGATTTCAGGAACCTATCCGCGAACGTGGCTCGAACCTTTCCGCCGGACAGCGTCAATTACTCTCGTTTGCTCGCGCCTTGGCGTACAATCCCGCAATTCTTGTACTGGATGAAGCGACGTCAAGCGTGGACCCGGAAACCGAGCTGTTGATTCAAGACGCCATGACCAAGTTAATGGCAGGTCGTACCACAGTTGTGATCGCTCATCGGTTTTCCACGATTCAACACGCGGACCGCATTATTGTGCTCCACAAAGGACGGGTACGCGAAATCGGCACTCATCAAGAACTCATCGGACAGCGCGGCATCTACTGGCGATTGTACCAGCTCCAATACGGCCCTCAGCCGTTGACTGTCAGCTCGCAGCTTTCGGAGATTGGCGACTAGAAAAAGGCAAAAATCAAAAGGCAAAAGTCAAAGGGCAAAAGTTAAAAGGCAAAACATACATGAGGTCCTCCTTTGCCCTTGTCGGGTGGTATCTTTTTATCAAAAACTTTCCCGAGAGATTCCGCAAAAATCTCCTACTGACTACTGACTACTGGCTACTGACTACTCTTGTGCTTTTTGCCGTTTGCCTTG
>JAYVFX010000240.1:0-3274 GCA_043772795.1 Deltaproteobacteria bacterium | reverse complement strand
CGTCGCACGCTCTTTGCGGTGGAACGCAAGGCGGAACAAAAACAGGATCAGCTCCCGCTCGCTGCATAAGACAATTTTCGTGCTCCCAGGCGGCATGGGGTTCAATCAGCAAGGTGGTTGCGGCTATGTACCCCGGAGTTTTCGTCGCGAGGAGCGCCCCAGTCGCAAGTACTGTGCTGAAGAACAGCATAATCACTAGCCAACGTCGTTTGCTCACAACTTGCCAATAATCACGCAAATGAGACGCGTCTTCCGTGCCTGATTCTCTTATGCGCGGAGCGGTTTCTCTGCGCGATGAGGATGGCGGGAACTGCTGCCGTACGTAGGGAGAAAGCTGATCTGTCATGAAGTTTAGTATCCTGAGACTGATGCGCCGACATGGAAGACCGAGGTAAAGAAATGATACAGGCCATAGGGAACGAGCTTTGAGGACGAGGAGGCGATCTCGATAACGTCTCCCTCCTGTACTGACAGGTCGGGACTTTCTCCCGCCTTAATCTTTTCCAGGTCCGCGACAAAGAAAACTTTATCGCCGGTTCTGCCAGTGCGTATGACGCGGATCGAACTCGTGTCCGCAGCAAAATGGGGCCCGCCAGCCGCAGCCACCGCTCCTAATACGGTGAGCCCTGGTGTGATTTTGTACGAGGCTGGTTTCTCGACCCAGCCCTGCACCAACACCTCTCCGCCGCCAGGGACAATCACAACATCTCCGGGACGAGCCGGAAGAGTGAGGGCCGCGGACGAGCCACCTCTCCCAAGGCTGTGCAACTCAATTTCTACAAACTCGGCACTCTTGAGAATCTGGGGGGAGGGGTTCTTGCTAACGAGCTGTGCTGGAAGGGTAGCTGCTAAGGCGCGAGCTTGGTTGCTTTGCAATGGTTCTGCGGGAAGCAGATATAGTCGTGGTGCCGCTCCTTCTTTTAGGCCGCCAGCTAACGAAATCATATCAAGAACCGTGTCATTCCCACTGGCGAGCATATACAGGCCAGGTTTCTCAACAGCACCGAGCACTGCCACCTGTCGACTGCGGTACTCGCGAGTAAATACCGTTACCCGAGGATGATGCATGTAGGTTTGCAAGCGTTGGCGGAGTGCTGCTCTGAGTTCCTCCTCAGTTAGTCCAGCTGCGGGAATCGTGCCGATAAAAGGTAGCTCGACGGTTCCATCTCCAGCCACCCGCACAGCCCGATTACTAATTTCCTCGATCGCTGAAACTGAGATTTCTAGGACATCTCCGGGCCCAATCGGGTAATCTGTTTGAACCGTGCCTTGCGCTCGCTTTTGCCACAGGTTCTGCAGTCGCTCAGAGTCCGAGGCAGGTAGAGAGCTAGCAGTAAGAGGAGCCGGGCGAGAATCTTGTTGCGGTGAGGCAGTGGAAGAACTTTGGGTTGCTGGAGAAAGTAGTATGGGCTTTTCTTGGGAGGGAGCAGAATGCTGGGCTCCACACCCGATAAAGAAGAGCGGAATAACAATGAAGAATGTCCACGAGAAATACACGCTGTTTTGCCTCGGTTTCCTACCAAGAAGAAGTATAGAAGTCAGATGGTCGGAAAACATGCGCTACTTTAAGATCGCTTACCGTAGGATTTCTTTACGTTCGAGTTACATGACTGTAGGTCTCCTTCTTCTACCCTGAAGTTCCGACATGAGAATCACAATAAGGACTACTCATTTATTGTCGTTAGAGAACTTCTCAAGATGTGCGTTAAAATGAATCTAGCACAACTTTAATGCATTCTGCACATTCAAAATGCTATGCCGGTTTCGTGTTGCAAAATGAGACCAGCGACTGCACTTAAGAGAATAGCAAAAATGCCGATTCAATTGCAATTTTTGTAGTAGTGAATTGCTTTGCGCGCTTTTTATTGGCGATTAGTGAAGAATATTGGTCGCTTGCCATAGCTTTGCTGACGCGGTATGGATAAGACACTGTCTGTGTAGAAAACTTATAGTGAGGATTCGAAAGCGATGTGTGGTGATTAAGTGACCAGGGCGCTTCTGTTGTCGAGCTTGTCCAAATACATCTCCTATATGGAAAAATGGGGAAAGGGGAAAATAAGGAAAAGGTAAAGGCTAGCCTTCTTCCGTTTCCTTTCTAAGGGTAGGTTTTCCTTCCAAGCCGTAATTGTCGCGGGTTTGCCACCTATCCGCATAGGCTAAATCGGACCACAGAAGATTGGCACAGAAGGGCACTTTTTGAGACTGCCGTGCTACAGAACGACTCGTGCGCCACGCCCCAGCCGAAGGCGGTAAAAGTGACAAATTTTGTCACTCGCTGCTTTTCGCTATCATCTCGTGAGCTCACCAGCTGCCATAGGAGTGTCCCAATGTCGTATGGTCTGATTTAGCCCGTCATGCCCGCGCAGGCGGGCATCCAGGCGGCTCCATTACGACTGTCGGCCTCTGTCCTGGATTCCCGCTTTCGCGGGAATGACGACTCTGCTCTTCTTTCGGTAAGAACCTACCTCTGAAAGCTTCCGTTTCCCCGTTTCGTCTTCTTCTCACAGCGAGTTACTTTTTACCTGAAAACTCGGCATGAGCGCGCTGGTCTGATCCCATAGCAAGATCAGCGCAGTACTGACATCAAAGACACTATCTGTTTGTGCGCCAATAGCTGCTCGAAGAAACGGGTGCCGAGCGAGCCAGGTGGCAACAAGTGCGGTATCGACAGTTTGTGAGTGGCCATGCTCGGTCTGCCAGCGCAGCACTTCTTCGGCAGTACGCAAATATGTGAGCATTTCTGCGGCTGTGGAGCGAAGATGATGTGGCGTGTGTTCGAGTTGCTGAGTTACGACTGCTTCTACTTCTTTCAGACCGTCACGATACGCTGGGTACTCGATTCCTGCGTATGACCTATCGAGCAGGCTCCGAACAGCCATAGCAATCAGTTGATGGCCGTTCTGTGGTGGTTGATCGTGGCAGGAAGTGAGGAAAAAGAAGAGAGCGAAAGACAGAACGGAAACGAAGCTCATGCAGTTACCAACCGGCCCGTGTATTGTCGGTATGGGCGATGGGGATGGGAGGAGAAAAAAGCTACAGACTATAGGCTTCATGCAATACTGTTCGGCACAAATTTTGGCTCTCTGGGGATGGCGTCTTTTGTCATTCCCTCTCCCTTGACGGGAGAGGGCTAGGGTGAGGGTGCCAAATGCCCCTTCAACAACTACGGCGTAGTGCCCCCTCATCCTGACCTTCTTCCGCAAGGGGAGAAGGGATCTGAAGCCGTCCGTGCATAATGAGTGCCGAACACTATTGAGGCCTCATGCTATAGGGG
>JAYVFX010000239.1:0-6393 GCA_043772795.1 Deltaproteobacteria bacterium | reverse complement strand
CAGGCTCTTGCCCCCTCATGGGAGAGACGATAAGACAAACGGGCGTAAGTCGCATGCTGTCGGGGTGTAGCGCAGCCTGGTAGCGTACTCGCTTGGGGTGCGAGTGGTCGGCCGTTCAAATCGGCTCACCCCGATCCATGGTAGAAGGCGATCGCCCCAACGGTCGCCTTCTTTATCCACGTTGTTTCTGCTGAGATGCCATCATGATTATTTTGGTCTGTAACGATGACGGTATCCACTCTGAGGGGCTGCATGCTTTAGAAGCAGCGCTCGCAAAAGTTGGTGAGATTTATACCGTCGCCCCAGATCGCGAACAAAGCGCAGTGAGCCATTCGCTGACATTGCACCGTCCGCTGCGGATCGATGAAATCGGGCCTCGTCGATTTGCCGTCAATGGCACACCAACTGACTGTGTCAACCTCGCGGTCAAAGGATTTTTACCAGTACGACCGCAACTCGTGGTCTCCGGTATCAACCGAGGCGCAAACCTCGGTGATGATGTGACGTACTCTGGAACAGTGTCCGCGGCAATGGAAGGTTCGCTCCTCGGTATTCCCTCGATTGCGATGTCCCTCGTCATTCGCGGAACTCCGCATCACTTTGCACCGGCAGCAGAATTTGCCGCCGTGCTCGCCAAAGAAGTCATCGCGCAGGGCATGCCTTCAGATACGCTGCTCAATGTGAATGTACCGAACCTCCCACGTGAAGACCTCAAGGGTTTCCTCCTGACACGTCAAGGGAAGCGACATTACGCAGAAACGATAGAAGTCCGCGTTGACCCACGCGGCAAGAAATACTACTGGATTGGTGGAGATGATCTCGGATTTGATCCAGATGAAGGAACAGACTGCGTTGCCGTTCACGATGGGTTTATCTCCGTGACCCCGTTACATGTCGATCTGACAAATTATCGTGCACTGCAAGAACTACGCGGCCTGCAACTCCCATGGCATTAGACAATTACACCATTGCCCGCGAGCGCATGGTCGAGGAACAACTCGTGCAGCGAGGTATTCACGACCCGCTCATTCTCGACGCGATGCGTCGTGTACCCCGCCATTTGTTTGTCGATGAATCGGTGCGAGATCAAGCGTATGAGGACCATCCATTACCCATTGGTGAAGGGCAGACAATCTCACAACCTTACATGATCGCGTTGATGGCGTTGGCTATGCAACTCGCCGAAGGGGAACACGTCCTGGAGATTGGTACCGGATCAGGCTACCTGACCGCAGTTCTTGCAGAACAAGGCGTTCAAATCTGTTCGGTTGAGCTCTTACAGAACCTTGCACAGCGTTCCCAATCTGTTCTCCAGCAACTCGGTTATCCCACAGTAGCAGTACATACAGGGGACGGCACCCTCGGATGGCCTGCAGACGCTCCATTTGATGCCATTGTCATAGGTGCGGCAGCCCCAGGTATCCCCCGTCCTTTGCTGACGCAACTGCGACTCGGTGGTCGCCTCGTCACCCCAATGGGCGAAGAAGATCTCCAAACTCTCGTACGCATCTGGAAAGAACGATCAGGGCTGCGCGAGGAGTACTTTGGCGAGTGTCGGTTTGTGAAGTTACGTGGCGCTCATGGGTGGGAGACGTAGGAATATCTTGAACGTTCGTATCAACCTCGACGTGTAGGGGCGCAGCATGCTGCGCCCCTACGAGCAGGTATCGTCAGATTGCTATCCATGCACCCCATCTACCTCGATCACAACGCCACAACCCCGCTACGCCCGGAAGTCTTAGAGGTGATGCTCCCCTACCTGCAAACGCATTTCGGGAATCCGTCAAGTATCCATGGGATCGGACGACGTGCGAAACAAGGGCTCGAAACCGCACGAGAGCAAGTCGCAGCGCTCATCCACTGTCGCCCGGCAGAAATTCTGTTCACTAGTGGAGGCACTGAGAGTAATAATCTTGCGCTGGGTGGGGTACTCCGATCGACTCACGCCCGAGGGTCTCACTTTGTGACAACCGCAATCGAGCATTCCTCGATTCTCGAACCGTTGCGAGCCATGACCAACAGTGGTATCTCCTTCACCCTACTGCCAGTGAAGAATGAAGGACGGGTGGATGCTGATGACCTGATCTCGGCTATTCGAGCGGATACCACACTGGTGTCTATTGGTCTGGCAAATCACGAAATCGGCACGATTCAGCCTATCGCGACATTGAGTCGCATCACCAAAGAACGAAAGATCCTTCTTCATGCAGACGCCGTACAAGCTGCCGGAAAAGTGCCCATCAATGTGAATGCGCTTGATGTTGATCTCCTTTCACTCTCAGCGCATAAGATTTATGGCCCAAAAGGCATTGGCGCTTTGTATGTGCGTAAGGGCACTGGAATCACTCCACTCATGTATGGCGGTCCGCAAGAACGAGAAAAGCGTGCTGGGACAGAAAATGTTGCTGCTGCAGTCGGGTTTGGCATGGCCGCTCATCTCGCAGCTCAGGAGTTAGAAGCGAACGCAGCACATTGTCTGCGCCTGACCAATAGACTGCGAGATGAGGTTTTGCGGCGTATTGCAGGAACATGTGTGAACAGCCCGACCAGAGATTGTCTTTCTAACACAGTCAACATTGGCTTTACGGACGCAACAGGAGAAGGGCTGATGATGGGACTCGACCTCGCAGGGATTGCAGTTTCAACTGGATCTGCCTGCGCGGCTGGAT
This sequence comes from Deltaproteobacteria bacterium, assembly GCA_043772795.1. Taxonomy (GTDB): domain Bacteria; phylum Desulfobacterota; class Binatia; order Bin18; family Bin18; genus VGTJ01. Next base: position 3,724 of record JAYVFX010000239.1, on the reverse strand, counting down.
CTTTGGAACCTTCGCATATACTTTTAGCGTTGGGCCGAGATCATGATGCGGCGAAAAGCGCGCTACGTTTTAGTGTCGGAAGAGATACAACTGAGGCAGAGATTGACCATGTACTCGATGTACTGCCAAAAGTGGTCGAGCGAGTCCGAGCCGCACGGCTCCAGTAATGAGTAATAAGTAATGAGTAATGAGTAATGAGTAATGAGTAATGAGAAGACAAATCTAGCGTCCAGGGTCCAGAGTCCGGAGTCAGCAGGAAAGCCCCAGCACCCGAAAAGGGTCTTGGCTGCACTGAGCGGTGGCGTCGATAGCGCGGTTGCTGCGGCATTGCTCGTTGAAGCTGGCTATGAAGTTATCGCGATTTCTATGTTGTTAGCAGGCAACACCGAAGGACACGACGGTGGGTGCTGTTCGATTGACGATTTCCAAGATGCGCGCCGTGTCGCCGAACAGCTGGGGATTCCGTATTACGTGTTGAACCTCAAAGATGCCTTTCGTTCACGTGTGATCGACGTGTTTACCAATGAATATCTACGCGGACGAACGCCGAATCCTTGCTTGCTTTGTAATCGTGACTTGAAGTTTGATTTGCTCTGGCAACGGGCGCGTGAACTGGATGCGCATTTTGTCGCCACTGGCCATTACGCGCGGGTAGCATACGACCAAACAACCGACCAATACCAGCTGTTACGTGGGACGGATCAGCGCAAGGATCAATCCTATTTTCTCTTTACTCTCAGCCAGGCGCAACTTGCCCGCACGCTCTTCCCGGTGGGACATCTCACAAAGAGCGAAGTACGGGCGAAAGCGCGCGTACTCGAGATGAACCTCGCCGAGAAGCCGGAAAGTCAGGATATCTGTTTCGTTCCTGACGGTGATTACGCCCGGTTCATTGAAGAACGAATTGCGACGACCCAACCGCAACGTGTTACCGCCGGCGAAATCGTTGATGAGGAAGGCCGCGTCCTCGGCACTCACGACGGTATTCATCGTTTCACCGTCGGCCAGCGACGCGGTCTTGGCGTTGGCGGCTTAATCGAGCCCCGTTACGTTACGCAAATTGACCCGCAAAATGGTCGCGTCTCTGTCGGAGAGAAGAAGCAATTGATGACGCGCGGGCTCGTCGCCAACGGCGTCAGTTGGGTCCATGGCAACCAGGAGACCGACGTCAATGCCGGCGTAAAGATTCGCTATCGTCATCCAACAATCTCTGCACGAATTGTTCCGCAGGGCGGTGGGAAAGCCGAAGTGTGGTTCCAGCAGTCCTATCCAGCAGTGACCCCAGGCCAAGCGGTGGTCTTCTACGATGGAGACCTGGTGCTGGGCGGAGGGTGGATAGAAAAAGCCCTGTAAGTTGAGGCAATAGACGAACGCTATGTCAGACGCACACCTTGCACCCGCTCAAGTTCCGTCATCCTTGCGAGTCGCCCTTACGACCCTTGGCTGCAAGGTCAACCAATACGACACCGCCACGATTGAAGATCGACTGCGTGGGGCAGGACACTCAGTGGTGCCGTTCGCTGACACTGCTGATGTCTATATCGTCAACAGTTGCACAGTAACCAACCAAGCTGCTGCTGAGAGCCGTCAACTCGCCCGCCGCGCCAAACGCGCCAACCCTACGGCGCGGGTGATCATGACTGGCTGTTATGCCCAGGTGAATCCCAAGGCAGTCGCCAAGGTCCCGGAGGTCGATTATGTCATCGGCCTCAATCGTCTTGATGACCTCCTGCGCGCGGTTACCAGTGAAGTATCGTTGGAACGAATTTCTATCAGTAATCTGCGCAAGCACGGGGAAACGCCACGCGTCGCTACGTTAGGAGCGATGACGTTTAGTGGGCAAACCCGTGCATTTCTCAAGGTCCAAGAAGGTTGTGACCTCTTCTGCACATTTTGTATTGTTCCGATGTCACGCGGTAAGAGTCGTAGTGTCCCACCTCGTACAGTGCTGGAGCAGCTCAATCGCTTAGCTACACAGGGTTTTCAAGAAGTTGTTCTGACTGGAATTCACTTAGGCGGATACGGCGAGGACCTTGACCCACAAGTTGATCTCATCTGGCTTTTGGAGGCGATCGAAGAGCGTAAACCGGTACCACGTATACGCATCAGTTCCCTTGATCCGCATGAAATCAGTGATGCCTTCATTCACCTTCTCTCCCGATCGCAGACACTGTGTCCTCATCTGCACATTCCGTTACAATCCGGTACGGATCACACGCTCGCTCGAATGCGGCGACGCTACGATACCGCACTCGCACAGCGCGTTCTCAATCAACTGCGCGAAATCTTGCCGCACGCCTCTCTCGGCACTGATCTCATAGTCGGGTTTCCCGGCGAGAGCGAGGAAGACTTCTCACAGACGGTCACCTTCTTGGAAAACAGTCCACTTACATACTTTCACGTGTTTCCCTATTCGGTTCGCAGTGGCACAACCGCAGCAAAGTTTACTGACAAAGTTCCCCAACCAGTTATTGACGCCCGCTCTCGCCAGATTCGCAAACTCGGCGAAGTAAAGAAGGCTACGTTCTCCCGTAGTTTCATTGGACACACCTTACCAGTGCTGTTTGAACAGACCCGCGACCGCAACACCGGGTTGCTGAAGGGCTACAGCCGCAACTACATCCGCGTCCTCGCTGAGGGTGGGGACGAATACATGAATCACGAAGTGCCGGTCGCCATTCAGCGAACGAACGGCGAGACCGCATGGGGAGTCGTTCAATGAAGAATGAAGAATTAAGAGTGAAGAATTGGAAAAGAGCCTTTTTCTTTTCCCCATTCTTAACTCTTCACTCCTAACTCTTCACTGTCTTATGGAAGATTTTTCCGAACTCGAAACAACACTGTCATACTCCTTTCAACGGAAGGAACTTTTGCACCTTGCGCTCACGCATCGCTCTGCTCCACTGCGACCAGGGGAAAGCCATAATGAACGGTTAGAGTTTCTTGGAGATGCGGTCCTTGGCCTCGCTATGGGCGACCTACTCATGCAGCGGTTTCCTGATGCGAGCGAAGGAGACCTCTCCAAAATGCGTGCGTCCCTAGTCAACGCGCAAGTGCTCGCAACAAAAGCCACCAAGATCTCACTTGGTCGTTGGCTCCGTCTTGGCGGTGGCGAGGATCGTAGCGGTGGACGAGAAAAACCCTCCATCCTTGCCGCAGCCTATGAAGCCGTCTTAGGCGCCGTGTATCTTGATGGAGGCTTTGCACCCGCACGACAGTTACTTGCCGACCATTTCTTAGAGAATTTTGCAGGGAAGTCGCAAGGAGAAACTTTCGATAGCAAAACTCGCCTACAAGAAATCACCCAAAAGATTTTTCGTGAAACTCCACTATACACGGTCGTTGAAGCTCGTGGCCCGGATCATCAGAAGGTCTTCATCAGTCAGGTCTCTATTGCCGGAAAACAGTATGGCCGTGGCGAAGGACAAAATAAGAAGAGCGCTGACCAGGCGGCGGCATTGCAAACTCTCGAGCTGCTCAAGCTTGAGAATCAGGAAATATAGGGCACTCTTTTCACCTTGACCCTCCCGTAGTCTGGCGATACAGTCCCGCCAAGAGGAATTGCCGGTTGTACGGCATAAGATATACTGCGCGCGGGCAGAGATTGCGGGTTTACCGAACGCCTGGAGAGCCCCGGCGATCAATCGCCGGGCTACAGCACCACGCCCCATAAATGGGGCTCAGAAGCCGGATTTATCCGGCGCAGCTTCGTAGCGTGGGCATT
>JAYVFX010000238.1:0-3629 GCA_043772795.1 Deltaproteobacteria bacterium | reverse complement strand
CTACTCGCACGCATCGAAGGTAGTTGTCTCAGTAAAGATCGACTCGACGAATTGACGCATCTCATGCGAGCTGTAGACATCTCGGACATAGACGAGCCTTTCGAGGAGCGGAAATTCAAAGACAAGTTTCTCCTGGAGATCAACTCGGTTGGCGCTAAACAATATCGATTCATCAGCCATCGTCTCTGCGAACACCGTGGGGTGTTGTCCAATCTGATTCATAATCGCGCGATGGAGGTCTTGCAAAATGACTACGGTGTAACCCCAGTTTTCCTCTACTCGGAAGGAACGTGGTATCTCAGTCCGGTCGATGCGCTCTTGCCGGACCGTGCTGACTTCTTGGAAAAAGTTAGCCAGGTAGTCCGACAATCGTTACAAGCTGTCCGTAACCAAGATCTGTCCAAAATCGTGGTCTTGACAAAAGACGGAGTGAAAGCCGATGCCAGTCTCTTTGGTTTAGGACTAAGTGCAGGAGACATTCTCGGAGAAATCTCGAAGCAGGTATTCAGGCGGAAGTTCGCATCAAAGGACATCGAAGCCAACCGCGCCAAATGTGACGAACGGCTTCAGCGGAAAGTTCCAAAGGATCTCTCCTCGTACTGCAACGAGCATCACCTTCGCTACCCTGAGACCGAAGATTCCATGCGTGCAGGTGAACTGTTGCGCTCTCTCTACAATCTGGTCAACATTCACTTCGCTCAGGAAGCTGCCAGTCTGACTGACGGCGTAACTGACGCCTGGGATGCGATCTACAAACTCATGAGTATAGAGAGTAAAACCTTCGAGCCCTTTGACAAGCTTTACGACCGCCCATTCATTCTGGCTGGAACGTTGGGGAAATCGTATCAGGACCTTGAACAGCAGGCGGAGGACATTCTTTCTCGTCTTCTCGATGCCAGAGGTAATGCACCTGCCACTGCTGCTGTGGATTTCCTACCTGCATATCTGGCCGAAGTGTTGGACGTTGATTTTGCTCCACGCCCGGTTTCGGATCTGGCGGCATATTTTCGGTCTTATGTTGCGCAGAATCATCGTCAGTGTTGCTACTCTGCGTTCTCCGGTCAAGCCGAAAGCTGGATGAGCGCGGAGGTTCCGAAAGGGATTGTCGTGCAGCAGTTCTCGAACCGGCTGGAAGGTGGCGTCAAGCGCGAGCCTAAGCGTAACATTTGCCCGGTCTGTCGTGAGCAGTTTTTCCTGGAACAAATGCTCTTCCGCTCGGGTGGGGCGAAGGGCATGTATCTGCACTTCTTTCCGAAGAGTGGTTTGCCGGCAGAGTACCTCAACACGTTGCGTCAGACTCTGGAAGACCTGGCACAAAAGGCCGATCCCGACACCTTTTTCTTGCCAACCGAGACGAGCTTAGTTGCTGAGGAAGATACTGGCGTAGAGCTGAAGCTTCTCGCCCAGAAGGCGCGCGGCTTTGCGTTGCCGCGTCGCAGCGAGGCAATCGGCAATACCATCACACTATCAGTGTGCCCCGGCGTGGATGTAACGAGTGATGGAGAACGGCTGCTGTCTTGCGCGGAGGTTGGCCTACGTCTAGGCAAGCTTCTTGGTCTCCGTTGTCTGGTATCAGAAGCGCCGATCCCACCCTTGGGTGCGCAGCAGTTCGGGGACTTTTACATCGACACTTTGCCTTCGGCACTGCAAAGCTTTTTTGGCAGCCGTGACCTTCGACAGGACCAGGCGGATCAACTTCTCGAACGCTACGCCGCCCTGCGAACTGTAGACCGAGAGGTGCGGACTGGCTACGACTCGGTAGCGTGGGATTTAGCGCGCGCACTGGGAGTTACGCCGCTCGAAATTTTCGCGGTGGCAGGCCGAGCATTGGAACGCAAGATGAGGGGAGGCAAGGCCACAGCGCCGGAAGTACTAGCCAATCGTATTCGCGCGCGTCTCGTTAATACATTAGAAATTTTAGTGAATGGAGGAACAGCTATGGCAGATGGGGATTCCGTATCTGCACGACTCAAAACAATGGCGCATCTTGCAGCCGAACAAACAATCCGTGGGAGTAGTTTCAAACGAAACTCCTTGCTTGATCCCATCAGTTTGGCGTTTGACCGCCTACGGCGAAAATCGACACCACTAGATCTGGAGAGCGTACAAGCCGCGACCAGTCAGGCAATTTTTAACCGCTTGGAGCGACTGGCCGACGTGCACTATAAGCCCGGCGCACGAAAACATGAGAAAGTGTCACAATTCGTCTTGGTCTTCTACGAGTTGTTGATGAGCAACTATGGTGGGAACCTGGCCCGCTTCCTCAGTGACGAAAAATCACTGAAAGAAGCGTACCTGTTCTTCCTTAACGCGGCTCTCCAGAAAAGACGCGAAGAACGCGCGGCCAAAGGGGACCCGGACGACACGATGACGGACGAAGAACAAAACTAACAGGAGGAACTATGAGCGCATTGGCAGGATACAAAGACTTTCTACTCGACCGTTACTTCAATCTCCCCCAGGGCCGTTACGTCAACCTGATTGTCCTGCGAGAGACCAAGTCCGAGACGATCTTTCGCACTGAGGGGAGTGGTGAGCCGCTGAATCGTGAGTTCGTTCATGCCGGATTGACTAATGGTGAGGTGATCCCTCGTGTGGTGATCTCGAAACGCAAACAAACTGCCGTGGAACGCCGCACTGGGCGCGAACTCTTACGCGGCTTCGGCCTACTCCAAAAGCATGATGATGGTGCAGAGTGCATGTTAAATACCAATACTCCTTGTGAGCGTTGTATCGACTGTTGGTTCTACGGCTTTGCTGCTGGCGGTGGAGGAGCGCAGAAATCGCGGGTGATTACAGAAGATGCCTTTTCGCTGTTGCCCGCCAGCTCGATCGTAGACACGAAAACCTTTAACGCGCTGTTCGACAACAGTACGATGCGCAACCCCGTCACCGGAGAACCTTCGACGAGCCTCGGTGAGAGCGAGTACATCAAACCAGAGGCGCATTTTCTCGATATTGAGGTACTCAAAGATGTAACCGCCGATGAGTTGGTCTACGCCTGCGGCAACATTCTGCGCAGTTCACGCTATGGCGCTATCTCTTCACGGATCGGCAGAGTGCAGAATACGATTCTGGCCGTTGTATTCTCCCATGCCGAGATTTGTAGTTCTCTGGAACTCACCCAGGCGTCCTACGACCGCCTGACGGAGAAAGAGCATCCACTCCGTGCGGACGACGTCGCTAAGGCCGTCACCGGAGAGAATGGTGCGCTCGTGCATCTGCTGCCGCAAACGATTGGTCCTTATCTCGTGATGGAAGGGCAACCGCTGACGGCGTTCCTCACCGAAATCCACGAGACCTACAAGGAACCGGAACCGTTCCTGCGCCGACTCGACGCCTCGTACCCGACGCCGACAAAAGCCAAGAAGGGGCGATAAAGGAGAGCGGCATGTTCGTCTACCGTCTTGAATTGACCTTGCATGAGAAGGTCTTCTTCGCCAGCCGCGAGATCGACGAATTATTCCAAACCGAGCCAGTCTTGGGAAACTACGCGCTTGCCTATGCCTTGGGCTTTGCGGTGACCCCGTATCGGCTCTCAGAGCGAGAGGACCGCCCGTATTATCGAGAAGACCTCTCCCCTCTCAACGAGAAAGGGATCTACGTCACTCCAGGGACTCCCATAGGTG
>JAYVFX010000237.1:0-3918 GCA_043772795.1 Deltaproteobacteria bacterium | reverse complement strand
TTGGGAGCGATCAACGTTGTCGTCAACTGCGCAGGCATCGCTACCGCAGGCAAGACCCTTGGCAAAGGCGAAGTACCGCTTGACCTCGAACCGTTCCGTCGCACGATCGAGATCAACCTCATTGGTACATTCAACGCGATTCGTCTCGCAGCCGCGAAGATGGCAAAGAATGCGCCGAATGCTGGTGGCGAACGCGGTGTGATTATCAACACTGCCTCAGTCGCCGCGTTTGAAGGGCAGATCGGCCAGGTTGCCTACTCTGCCTCGAAGGGTGGCGTTGTTGGGATTACACTCCCGATCGCGCGCGATCTCGCTAGTTATGGCATTCGGGTGTGTACGATTGCTCCAGGAATTTTTGAGACCCCGATGCTGATGGGTCTACCGGAATCCGCCCGTCAATCGCTCGGCGCGCAGGTACCGTTCCCATCGCGTTTGGGACGTCCAGCAGAATACGCTCAGCTTGCCTGTCATATTGTTGAGAACGCAATGCTCAATGGTGAGACGATCCGCCTCGACGGCGCGATTCGGATGCAGCCGCGCTAGTTTTATTGTCTCCGAGTCCGAGGCACGCACGTTGCGTTTATAACGAACAAGGAGACGATATGAAGCATATCGTTATTATGTATACCGTGTGTGCCTCGGTCTTACTCTTCTCTCTTCCAGTTCACGCCCAAAACCCCATGCCACCGAAATGGCTTCAAAGCCTGATTACTCGCCTCCAGTCGGAACCGGTACGCAATCCACCGGCCAAAATCATCCGCTACACACAGGCCCGTAGGTCATATTACTATGTGCCACCAGCAGCCGGAGATCAATTCAGTTCACTGTACAACTCGACAGGAAAGGAAATCTGCGCGCCGGATGGCGGCCTGACCGGTACCGGCGATGGTAAATGTCCGAGTTTCGTGCGCAAGATGCTTTCTAGTCATGAGCCAGAGAAAGTCATTTGGCAGGATGCACGCGAAAGCACCTCGAGGGATGCACTAAAACCGAGTCTTAAAATTCAAGTGGAATAGTAGCGAGACCGAATCCGCCGAAGACGGGAGACGAGAGTGTCATAGAAAGTCATCCTCACGTCAGGGCATCTGTCTTCTTTAGGACTCACCTAAAGAGTCTCATGGCCGTTCATGATACGCGAGGCTATCGCGTGTCGGTATTCCTCTGCCTAGAAGTCAAACGAACAAAAAGTGACAATCAGTACGCGGAATCTCGGACATCTGCCCGAGGGCTAGGAGCGCGCGACGTGGAAGTAAACGCTTCCCGATAGACGGAAATCTCAATTCTCCGGTTCCGGCGTTTTCCTTCCGCCGTCTGATTATCGGTCACCGGTTTATCTTCGCCGTAGGACACAGTTGTCACACGAAAAGGATCGATACCTTGTTTCGTCAAATACCGAGCTACACTCGCAGCCCGCCTCTGTCCTAGCTCGTAATTTTTCTCCTCAGAGCCCGCCGAATCCGTGTGCCCTGCCACTAAAAACACTACACCCTCGGTTTCTCCGATATCACTAAGGAAACCAGAAACTACCCGCTTTCCATCCTCCGAAAGCCTGGAGGAACCGGCAGTAAACTCAGATCCGCCTTTGAGATTCAAAACAAACTGCCGTTCCAAACGCAAATTGTTGAAGCGTGCGAGTGCCTCATTGGCTTTCGCGTCGATCTCTCCTACACGTTGCTCTGTCGCTGTTAACCGCTGGTCGAATGGCGCCATCTGTTCGAGAACCCATTGTCGTGTTGCACAACCCGACAGGCTCCCTATGAGCATCACGCTAGAGCAAACCGTCCAGAACCTCTTCTTCCCATCTCGTGCTTGCATAACGTCCCTTCCTACCCTGGCGTTTTTATACGGCAGGTTGTTAGTCTTCACGTCTTCTTCTTTTGTCCTGAACCACCGGAGGTACAGATGCGTCCTCTATAACACTGCTCTGACTTTTAGCCAAACCGCACAATCTTGCTTTCTGCCGCTTCTCATCGCAGCTCTGCCAACACAGGTTCGAGTACCTTCCACACATTCTCTGCCACGATCTTATGGCCCGCGGGCGCAGGGTGAAGCCCATCAGGTAGGTTGAGCGCAGGGACGCCGCCGACTCCTTCTAGCAAAAATGGAATCAACGGGACCCGGTTCTTCTTGGCCAGCTCCGGGAAAATGTCGCGGAATTGCGTCACATACTCTCTGCCCAAGTTCGCTGGAATCCGCATGCCAGCAAGTACGATGCGCGCGGATGGATATTTGTCACGCACCCGATCCATAATTGCTTGGAGATTTTGTTTGGCTTGCTCAACCGGAAGTCCACGTAGACCATCATTTGCTCCCAGCTCCAAAATGAAAACATCAATCGGCCGCTGCAATACCCATTCGATCCTCCGCAGCCCTCCGGCAGTCGTCTCACCACTCACCCCAGCATTCACTACTTGAAATCTCCATCCCCGCTGGGTGATTTTTTCCTGGATTACCGTAGGATATGCTTGAGTAGGATCTAACCCATACCCCGCTGTTAAGCTGTCGCCAAAAAACACAACGGCTTTGCCTTGGCCACCATTTCTCGTACTATGCCGCGGTGGGTCAGCGTGACAGGCGGATACCAAACCACCGATAACAAAGACGATAGAGAGAAACGAAATCTCTTTAAGACGGAACATATGGCAGAATCTCCCATTCTCGACGTCCAACAGTTGAGTAAAGTGTATCACAGCGCCCGCGACACGCTCACCGTCCTCCGTGAGGTGTCGTTCACTCTCGACGCCGGAGCAACGTGCGCCATTGTCGGTCCTTCTGGCAGCGGCAAGACAACATTGCTCAGCCTCTGCGCGGGGCTTGATCGTCCCAGCTCGGGGACAGTTATGCTCCAAGGTATCTCACTCAAACTCTTGAGCGAAGAGGAACTCACAACGCTTCGCAATACCACAGTGGGATTCATTTTTCAGACTTTCCAGTTGCTTCCAACGTTGACCGCACTGGAGAATGTGATGGTCCCAGCGGAACTCCGTGGAGATAAACATGCCAAGGCACGAGCTATCGATCTTCTCCGTCGAGTGGGCATAGCCAACCGACTCCACCACTACCCAGTGCAGCTCTCCGGCGGTGAGCAACAACGCGTCGCTATCGCTCGTGCGTTCATCAGCCATCCTCGCATCCTCTTTGCCGATGAGCCGACGGGCAACCTCGATGCTGAAACGAGTGAGACGATTATTCACCTTTTGTTTGAGCTGAACCAAGATACTGGTACAACCTTGCTACTCGTCACCCACGATATGGAACTCGCGCAACGTACACAGCGTATCATTCACTTAAAGGGCGGCACTGTTGTTGCTGACACCGTAACGCCTACCCTTCGACTTCCTTCTCGCTATGTATAGCGGCAGCGCGGCCCTCACCTGGATCGGGCTTATGGCATGGCGCGACAGTCGCGGCAGTCGCCATCGACTAGGATTAGCCACCGCAGCCATCATGCTTGGGATTGCGGCCTTCGTTTCGATTTCTTCTTTTCGCGTCAACGTTCAAGATGCAGTCAATCAACAAGCGAAGTCGCTGCTTGGGGCAGATCTTGTCATTAGTAGTCATCAACCCTTCTCGTCTGAAGCAGAGCAAATCCTCACGGCCATTGGTGGTGAACAAGCACGCGAAGTGAATTGTACCTCAATGGCGTATCTGCCGAAATCTGCAGCTACTCGATTGGTAAACGTCCGCGCACTCGCTGGGGACTTCCCCTTCTACGGTGTTCTCGACACCGTTCCTCGTGAAGCGGCACAGACTTTTCGCAGCGGACTCAGTGCACTGGTTGATGACAGTCTGTTACTGCAATTTAACGCACAGGTCGGCGATCCGATAAAAATCGGCGATCTGACGCTGCAAATTGTCGGACGCCTCATAAAAATTCCCGGTGAAGCCGCAGCTGCCTCGTTGATTGGTCCACGCGTG
>JAYVFX010000236.1:0-2291 GCA_043772795.1 Deltaproteobacteria bacterium | reverse complement strand
ATTGATGAGAAGTTGCCACCGTTGTTTGATTACCTTGAAGGTTCATTAGGTGATCGGACGACGTTGGTCGGTAATAGTTTCACTTTAGGTGATATTGGGGTAGCAACGCAGTTCGTTAATCTGCGTCATGCCGGAGTGACGGTTGACGCCCAACGATGGCCGAAACTCGCAGGCTATATCGCTGCGGTCCATGGTCGCCCGTCGTTTAAGGCGGTTATTGAAGAGGAAGACCTAGGGCTGAAGAAGGCGAGGGGATAAAAGAATGCGGATTGGGGATTGGGGAGGACAAAAGTCCAGCCGATTTTCCCGTCAATCCGCATTCCGCATTCCGCATTCGCCATTCGCCAATTGTAAGTCTGCTCTACTGCAACGTCATTGGTTCCGATTCAGCAGTCACACCAACCGGCACGGTCCGTCGACGTGGTGTCTGCCGGTCGCGTTCCTTGAGCCACGAGATGACCTGCGGCCAGAGTTTCTTATGTGCGCTGCTACTGACGATCACCCCAAGATGACCGGCAGGGAACACCACCGTTTGTTTGTCGTTACTACTGGTCGCGTCAGCCAGCGGAAGGCTTGCCTGAGGATGCACGACATCATCGTGTTCGCCGATGATGTTGAGCACTGGGCAGCGGATGTTTTTGAGATCAACAACGCGGCCACCAACTTTGAATTGCCCCTGAGCGAGGAGATTCTTCTGAGAGATTTCCTTAGCCAGCTCGCGAAAAACCTGCCCAGCGAGCGGCACATCGCTATTCATCCAGCGCTCGAAGAGCGCGAATGTTTCAGCATAGCCTGTGCGTTCTTTATTCCGGTACAATCCAACATGCTTGTTCAAAAGGTGGTGGATCGGTGACATGGAAGTGAAGTTGAGCTTCATCATCCACGCTGGGCAATTACCAAAGGTATTCACCACGAGTTCTGGATCAACCTGTGAGGTAAAATGCGAGAGCGGGATGTCTTGCTTGCTCATGTCGAACGGTACTGTCAGTGGGATGAAGTTTTTGACCGTCTCTGGATGCAAGGCAGCGTAGAGCGTGCTGAGCAGTCCACCGAAGCAGTATCCCAGTAACGACACTTTTTTCGCTCCACTGTGAGCCTGGACCGCATGCACCGTATTGAGGAGGTCGTGGTTGACATAGGCGTCAAAGCCACGCCAGGAATCGGCCTGAGTCGGGGGCAACCAATCGACGAGATATACCTCGAACCCCTGCTTGGTCAGTGTTTCGACCAGGCTTGAGCCGGATTGCAAATCAAGAATGTAGGGCCGTTTAATCAGAGCATAGACAATGAGCAGCGGTGTTGCTTGTGGTGTACCGACCGCACGATAGTACCGCAGCCGCGCTTTACCATTTTCCGCGATGACCTCATACGGTGTGACACCGGGCGGGTCTTCTTGCACTGGATAGGGTTCGAGCATACCGCGACGTAAGCCGTCGAGCACCAGGGCTGAGCTATTAAGCCACGAAGTGGAAAGCTCCTGGAAAAGATTCAACATACAATTACTCCTGACTGAACGAAAAATGAGAGAGAACGAGTCGCCTCGGTGGGCCGTACCAACAAGAACTCTCTGTCCTCAGATTTTGTAACCGGTTGCCGTTATCGACTTGCCCCAAGTGCGCAGGTGGCAGTGGGCGACAGGGATATGCGCTCGCAATGAGTCAATATCGGCTGAGAGATCGCTAGGCAGCGATTCGCAGGCCATCTTCTTGATGAAGAAGCGGAGATGTTGGTGTCTGTACAGGTTCCTGGGTCCGGGTTGTTCGTTTCCGAGAACGTCGAGTTGCTGGTGCTTGCGTTTGTACTGGCGCTGTCTCGCTGAAGCGAGCGTCCTGTGCTTGTACCTCTGGCACTGCTGACAACGCGAGAGGTCTCCACAGGCTAGTCGCAAGAAAGCTGCTGGTGGCGTTGCTGAGCTGTTGCAAACGCAGCATCTGGTTGACCGTGTTGCCAACAATCTCACTGAGAGATTGCGAGCGATACAGCGAATCAATTGTGGACGTGGCTAAGCGGACTCCGGCATCGTAGCCTTTCCATACTGTAACTGTTGACTCTTTGTCGTTTACTGATCCGAACGCCCAGCGCATACTGGCTAGCGGGAGATCAACTGTGAGCGTTTTATATACTTGTAACAGGTCTTCAGACCTTTGATTCATTCCTTTTTCCTCCACCCGTGTTGCTGTTTCTTTTGTCATTGTTCACCTCGTAGAGTAAGGCAGCCGCCTGGAGGACACAAGCGAAACTGCGAGTTTTGTTGTCACCTGCGTGACGAAAGGGCCGCTTTTGCCCATAGT
>JAYVFX010000235.1:0-2964 GCA_043772795.1 Deltaproteobacteria bacterium | reverse complement strand
CTTTTTCGACAATTTAACTGCCGCCTGTCACTCAGTGCCGAGGAACGGCAGGCTCATACGCCGGATTCGCTGGCAACGTTTGTACGAGACCATGTCTTGGGGACCTATGAAGCAAAAGAGCGGAATTTCTCCCCAGACGTGATGCGTTATCTAGAGAAAATGATTCTCCTGCAAACGATGGATGGATTATGGAAAGATCACCTGCTGTCCATGGATCATCTCAAAGAAGGGATCGGGCTGCGGGGGTATGCGCAGCGTAATCCGTTGCAAGAATACCAAAAAGAAGCATTCGCAATGTTTGAAGAACTCTCTCAGCGTATGCAAGCGGATGTGGTCGAGAAGCTGTTCACCGTACAGATTACCCGACAAGAGGACGTGCAGCGTATCGAGCCACGTCCAGTGCCGCAACGGCAAGTAGTGATGAGTCACGGCGATGTCGCCGTGCAAGCGCAGTCCGCTCAGCTGAAGCGTGAAGCCCCGAAAATCGGACGCAATGATACATGCCCGTGCGGGAGTGGCAAGAAGTTTAAGAAATGTCACGGGTCGTGAAACTAGAACGGAGACGGAAGGAAGGAGGTCGTGGATGAAGGTGAAGGTAGAGAAGCGCCCGATCATTATACCAGGATTTCGGTTTGCCGGAGTCGCGTGTGGCATTAAAGCGAGTGGGAAAAGGGATCTGTCACTCTTAGTCTCTGATGTGCCAGCCACGGCTGTGGCCGCGTTTACGACGAATCAAGTGAAAGCAGCTCCGGTGCTGATTGGACAAGACCGAGTGAAGTCGGGTCGTGTCCAAGCCGTGGTGGTCAACAGTGGGAATGCGAATGCCTCCACAGCGAGACCTGGTCTACAGCTCGCACGCGCCGCATGTGCGTTAGTTGGGCAGACGCTCGGGATCGCTGAACAATTGGTTATTCCGTCATCGACTGGGAAAATCGGCGTATTGCCGGCCTGGGACAAGATGCAGGCTGGTATTCAGGCGGCGTGCGTGGCCCTGTCGCCGCGCGGCTTCTGGAATGCATTGGCAGGCATAATGACGACCGACGCCTTTCCAAAAGCTGCCACCCGTCAAGTGACGATAGATGGAAAACCCATTACCATTGCCGGCATGGCAAAAGGGGCGGGGATGATTAATCCCAACATGGCGACCATGCTCTGCTATGTCTTCACTGATGCCTGTATCGAGAGATCGGCTCTGCAGCGCGTACTCGATGACACGCTCAGGGATTCCTTTAATGCGATTTCGGTCGATGGCGATACGAGCACCAATGATACCTTACTGTTGCTTGCTAACGGCGTTGCTGGCAACCGTGAAATTGGGCGGAGTGGCAAGGGACTATCGGTTTTCACGCACGCGGTGGGGGAAATTCTGCAAGCCCTTGCTCGCTTGGTCGTGAAAGATGGAGAAGGAGCCACGCGGGTCGTCGACATTTTCGTGCGCGGTGCAAAGACTCCTGCGGATGCGGAGAAGATTGCGCGTTCAGTTGCGTATTCTCCGTTGGTGAAGACGGCATTTTTCGGCGGAGATCCAAATTGGGGAAGAATTGTGTGTGCGGCGGGATATGCTGGAGTGGCTGTCAATCCTGATACACTGGATCTCATGGTCGGGGATGTCCTTATCGGTAAAGATGGAATGAGCACTGGTCGGGAGACTGAGCGACAGGCTGCGCAGGTGATGCAGCGAGCGGAATTCTCGGTGACGCTTGATCTGCACCTCGGACGCGGGTCGGCGCATGTGGTGACTTCTGATTTATCGGCCAGTTATGTCCGTTTCAACTCTGCATACTCCACGTAACCCACCGACGATGCGTCGTTTGTGTAAGCAATCCGGGCATATGCAAAATTTGAATGGCCTGGATTTTGATGGTATGCTCCTGACGTAACGATATCCGGCCCAACGCAGAGAACGCTCAGCCTGTGTTCTGCTTCATTTCACTACGCGTTAGTAAGGAAAGATGAAGAACACTATGGCGAGACCGAAGGAGATGGGAGAAATTCCAGGTAGCAGTCCTCATGATCTTGGGTAAAGGAAGAGTCGGTTTGCAAGGTATGCAGGTTGCCGCATCCATAAATCCAATTGGACGGGCTGATACATCCTTCGCACAATTGGTTTCTTTCTGGGTGAGGATGCAAGGAACCAAAGGGGGCGGAGCCTTTTTTGCGAAGAGAATCATGCTGAATTCGACCGACACGGTACTTAATAATCTGGTCTATGTAGCAGAGGTTTCACTTCCTGAGATGTTGAAGGCATATTGCTACAAGCAAAGCCCAGCAAAGGATTGCCAGTGCTATCGATCGATTTGCTACAACGTAGTATCGCGATTGAGGTTGAGGGTGCCGCAGTCGTACCTGGGTAAAATGAGAAGAGAAAAACAAGTGAGCATGCTGCTCTTAGGAATCCGTTCGTAGTTTTCCTATTGTACTGGATCTTTCATGTATCTTGAATATTTTGGTTTCCGCGAGAAACCGTTTAATGTCACTCCTGATCCCCGTCTCTTTTATAACAATCCAGTGTATCAGGAGACATACGCCGGTCTTCTCTACGGTATTCATGAACGCAAAGGTTTTATCTCACTCATTGGTGAGGTTGGTACGGGGAAGACGACCCTCCTCCGCAAACTCATGTCGGAGCTGCGGGAACCTGTTCATTTCGTGTACGTCTGTTACACAACGCTGACTTTTGAGGAGTTGCTAAGTTTTATCTGTGCTGATCTAGGACTTGAACTAGGAGAGAAAAGCAATCTTCAAGGAATACAAGCCCTGAATAACTTTCTCCTGGATGTCTCTAAAGACGGGGGAACCGGCGTTTTACTGGTCGATGAAGCCCAAAACTTGGGGGACGATGTACTAGAGAACCTACGGTTGCTCTCGAATCTTGAAACAGCGAGCGAAAAATTACTACAGATTGTTCTCGTTGGTCAACCTGAGCTCGAACGAAAGCTTGCTCAACCAAAGCTGCGCCAGCTC
>JAYVFX010000234.1:0-4828 GCA_043772795.1 Deltaproteobacteria bacterium | reverse complement strand
TCAGTTGAAGGCTGCGTAGTGGAGATGAATCGAAAAGCGCGTTCTCTTGGGATGAAGAAAACTAGGTATCAGACCGTCAATGGCATGCCGTTACCTGGTGGTAGAGTTGGAGACGTTTCTTCTGCTCGTGACTTGGCCGTTCTCGGAATGGAACTCATAAGATACCATCATGTCTTACGTTGGACTTCCCTTGATCAAGTTCCGTTTCGCGGTGGTATGGCGATGCTACCCAATACAAATCACCTTGTTGGCCGCGTTTATGGAGTGAATGGACTAAAGACAGGTTTCACCGTAAAAGCGCGCTACAATCTTGTGGCGACAGCTCAACGCGGAGAGAAAAGCCTCATTGTGATTGTTCTAGGTGGACGCAATAGCCGGATACGGTTTGACGCGGCTGAAGAATTCCTTGAGTGGGGATTTTCACATAATACCGAGCGGAGCGACACCAACGAGAGTCGGACTCAGGACGATGATTTTCGGGTGAGCCCGGTAGTCTCCTCAGAATGACGAATCTTCATTACCATAGGCGAGAATCTGCGAAAATTCGCAGTGCCATTCTCTATCTTCTTTCCGAAGACCCTTGCAATTTACTAAAAGATGCATAACTTGCATCGTCCCCTAGTATTTATTGCGAACACAGTATGTGAAAGGAGAGTACAGGATGGCGAAGAAGCTCGTCTACCTGCATGAGAAAGCACGCGAGGGAATCCTTCAGGGAGTGAACTTGTTAGCTGACGCGGCACAAGTGACGTTAGGTCCTCGCGGTCGTAACGTGCTGATACAAAAAAGCTTTGGTGCTCCAGTGATAACCAAAGACGGCGTGACGGTTGTTAAGGAGATTGAACTCGAAGATAAGTTCCAAAATATGGGCGCCAAAATGATTCGCGAAGTTGCCAGTAAGACTTCCGATATTGCTGGCGATGGAACTACCACTGCGACGGTATTATCGCGTGCCATTCTTCGCGAAGGAATCCGCCTGCAAAGCGCAGGATTTGATCCGATGGAACTCAAACGTGGGATCGATGCTGCGGTTGAAAAAATCGTCGAGGGAGTGAAAGAACAAAGTCGGACTGTGCGAGGGAAGGAACAGCTCGCCCAAGTTGGAACCATTGCGGCTAACGGAGAGAGCACAATCGGAGAAATTCTTGCCGAAGCGATGGAGAAAGTGGGAAAAGAAGGGGTCATTACCATTGAGGAAGGCAAGACTTTGGAGACGACACTTGATGTCGTCGAAGGTATGCGCTTCGATCGTGGGTATCTATCCCCGTACTTTGTGACCAACCCGGAACGAATGACCACAGAACTAGAAGATCCCTATATCCTCCTCCATGAGAAGAAGATTGCTAATCTCCGCGAGGTTCTTCCTCTGCTCGAAAAAATTGCTCAGAGCGGTCGGTCACTACTTATTATTGCAGAAGATGTTGAAGGAGAGGCCCTTGCCGCACTAGTAGTAAACAAACTCCGAGGGACGCTTCGCTGCGCGGCTGTGAAAGCTCCCGGATTTGGTGACCGCCGGAAATCAATGTTAGAAGACCTAGCGATCTTAACCTCAGGAAAAGTGATCGCCGAAGAACTAGGCATTAAGTTGGAGAATATTGTGCTCAACGACCTCGGACGCTGCAAACGTGTGATTCTCGACAAGGACAACACAACCATTGTTAGTGGTGCTGGTAAAAAAGACGGAATCCAAAGCCGGGTCCAACAAATTCGCGCTCAGATTGACGGAACAACTTCTGATTACGATCGGGAGAAACTGCAAGAGCGTTTGGCAAAACTTGCAGGCGGTGTTGCCGTCATTAACGTCGGGGCAGCAACCGAAATGGAAATGAAGGAACGCAAAGCGCGAGTGGACGACGCGATGCATGCGACCAAAGCCGCATCAGAAGAGGGCATTGTTCCTGGTGGTGGAGTGGCATTGGTACGCGCGCAAAAGAAGCTCGATGGGTTGAAGTTTGGCGACGATCGTGACCAAGGCGTTGCGATAGTTCGACGCGCCATTGAGGAGCCGCTCCGGCAAATTGCGGAAAACGCCGGGGCTGAAGCCTCTGTCGTCCTTAATAAAGTACGAGAAGGAAAGGACGACTACGGGTTTAACGCTGCGAGTGAGAAATTTGAGAATCTACTCAAAGCTGGTGTTCTGGACTCAGCGAAAGTCGTGCGTTCGGCACTACAACATGCGGCTAGCGTTGCCGGCCTCATGATTACGACTGAAGCCGCAATCGCTGATCAACCAGAAAAGAAGAAAGCGCCAGCTGGTGGTGGACACCAGGGTCATAGTCACGATGACGATTATGACGATGATTATTAATCACTCGGTGTGAAGTATGTGTGTCTGATTCATCGGAGTGGCGACTGCCCGTCGCCACTCCAGGCCGGAACTTCAAACGTATTCTGGAGACCCACGTAGAGGACAGCTAAAGGGAATATTGTTTGAGTGAGTGACAAAATTGTGGCAGTATAGAGAGAATAAAATATCTAACGAAGGGGGTAAGCTGGATGAGGACTTTTGGAAAATTGGCTACGAGCATGACTGCCGTAGCACTACTTGCAGTCGTCAATGTTGGTTGTGCGACACAGCACGAAATGAAAGACACGTGGACTGACGCTTCTAACCGTTCAAGTCAATCGGCCACGCGTGCAGAAGATGCCGCGAAACGTGCCGAAGCTGCGGCAGCACGGGTAGAAGCTGCTTCGAAGAAATGTGAAGATGCAGCCGCTCGAATTGAGGCGATGACGACAAAAGGGATGAGAAAATAAGATCGGCAGCGCTGGGGAGGCAAGAGGTAAACTGAATGAAGACGTGTAAAAAAATAGGAACAGCTGTTGCCGCTGCTATCCTTCTGGCGATGGTCAATGTTGGGTGTGCAACGCACCAGCCTGAAGTAAAAGACACCTGGACAGACTCTGCCAATAGATCAGCTCAGGCAGGCAGTCGGGCAGAAGATGCCGCAAAACGTGCCGAAGCTGCAGCCTCGCGTATGGAAGCAGCTGCGCAGAAAGTCGAAAGCATAGCCGGGAAGTACAACTCAAACCTAGATAAGTCCCTCAACAAGTAGATCAAACCGCAAATGTGATGAGGGGCGGCCTCTTTGACTTGCGAAAGAGACGCTCCTTGGCTCTCTCCCTCCACATTTTTCCGACAGCACTAGTCGTCGTAGTCAGGAAAACTCAACCAACGTCTTGATTGAATCCCGAGCCTCAGACGCGGTCTTGTACGCGTCATGTAGAGCGGCAAAGGGAAAACGGTGGGTGATGAATTTGTCTGTAGCTACGGTGCCTGACTGAATAAGCTGCAACGCCGCGCGGGTATCATTCGGCCCACATGAATAGCTTGGGATGAGGCGAATCTCGTTAAAATAGAGATGATACGGAGAGACCGGTAATGTCGCTTCCGGAGTGCTTGTTGTAAAGAGTACAACTGTCCCACCTTTAGCTGCGCAGCGAATCCCTAATTCCATAGCCTCGATCGAACCTGGTCCGACAATCACGACTTCAGCCATCTCACCATTAGTGTGCTGCCGCAACTGCTCTTCAACCTCTCCTTGTGCTGGATCAAGGGCAAGATCTGCGCCCAAAGCGAGGGCTTTCTCGCGACGGTAGGGAACGAAATCGGTACCGATGACACTCCCTGCCTCCGCGTGTCGCGCGAGGGCAACATGCAATTGTCCCATAATGCCGAGGCCTATGATGAACACACGATCACCAACCTGCATTCCCGACTTGCGCATGGACTTTACCGCACAAGCAGTTGGTTCGATGAGCGCGCCATCGGCAAAAGACAGATCGGATGGAAGAGCGAGGGTATCGCCGGACAAATTTTCTTTTGGAACGAGAAAATACTCTGCCATTCCGCCTGGCACGATGCGTGAGGCTCTCCATGTGGAACACTGGACAAATTCGCCACGCTGGCAGGCTCGACAGGTGAAACACGGTGCGTGATGATGAACAAAAACGCGGTCCCCAGGACGAAAGTCTGTCACTCCAGGGCCAACTTCGATCACTTCTCCAGCGGGTTCGTGGCCGAACACGAGCGGCGCTTTCTTCTTCATGTACCAGCCCATGACATCGCCAGAGCAGATGCCACACGCTCGCGTGCGAATCAGCGCCTCTCCTGGACCAACTGTCGGAATAGGTTCGTCTTCAAAGCGAATATCTGTCGAATCGTAGAGTCGTGCGACTTTCATGACTGTCCTTCCATAAGGCCAATCATGAAAACATCCACTTTGCCATCTTCCACATGTCCTGTGGGCTTTCGGGAAAGGTGCGGGTGACAGACGCCTCGAACCCGGAGTGCATCAAACAATCGTGGCAACGGGTATCAATGCGCTTTTCCCAGTAGTTCCAGTCCACTCCGTTCCAGAACTCGTCCCAGGTTTTGTAGTATTTGTCGCCAATTAAGTAGCAGGGACCTTTCCAACCGAAGGGAGTACGAGTGACATTTCCCCATGGAGTGCAGGGATACTCGCGCTCGCCAGCGGCGAATTCAAGAAAGAGCGGCGTAGAACCGAGGCGATACTTCTTTGATAATTCCAAAACCTTTTTGAACTTCTGATGGATTTCTTGACGGAAGAGAAAGTGGTTCTCTTGGATTTTTTCGTAATGATACCCCGGCGACACCAACATGTTGTCGATGCCCATCTGTGTCAGGAGGGCGAACAATTCTTCAATCTCTCCCATGCCAGTTTCCCGATAGACCGTGGTGTTCGTGCAGACGGTGTAGCCGAGCTGCTTGCCCAGCTTGATCATCTCAATGGCTTTGTCGAACACCCCTTCGCGAGCACACACGAAATCGTGGGTCTCGCGCAAACCATCAAGATGGACATTGATA
>JAYVFX010000233.1:0-2433 GCA_043772795.1 Deltaproteobacteria bacterium | reverse complement strand
GTATCGGCGCTGGGGAGGACAGCGGAGAGCGCTTGTGGCAGGCCGTGGGCATGCGGTTGTGACTCTGCGGGCTCAGTAGTTATCACATCATGTGATCGGGGAGGGGGGGGGTAAATACATCACTCCCAGTGCAGTAACGAATGCGATGCCCAGCACCACCGCGCTGCGGATCGCACCGGGGGATTGGTTCCAGGACCAGCGTGTCATGCGGCTCCTCCTTTTCGTCTCGCCACGGTGAGCTGTACTACAAGTGAGGAGATGTTGTCAATGTTTTTGTTCTGTTGGGGAGTGAGGGGAGGTTTAGTAGCGTAGCCCGGAGGGCACGAAGTGGAATCCGGGAGAGACGTACGGAGTGCTCCTCGGATTGCATCCGGGCTCCGAGGTCTAGAGAAAGTTCAGTGACGGAGGTTGGGCAAAAGCGTAGCGTTGCCCACCACGTACGGGAAGCGGTCGCGTTGGGCTTGGTGGGCACGAAGCCCAACCTACGAAACTGAGGGTTGCTCTGAGCATCAGTTTCACCGCATACCGTGACGGCGCCCTGCCAAGTGAACAGTCCGTTCAGCGACTAAGCGCCCGGCAAGACGGCTGCTGCAGGAATTTCGTGCCCGCAGCGCTCGCGACACGAGCTGCCTATCAGCGTCCTTCCCCGCAGTTCACAAGGGTAAGAAGGTTACAACGTCCCTAATATTCGCATATTCCTTCTCCACGTCTCCCAGCACGAAACCGTCAGGGCCGTGCGCGAGATGGCGTGATAGACGGCGGGCTCCCCGGCAACCGTGAAATGCGGGCCATCGGCTCCCTCCTGATGGTCGTCAGTGGAATACCCGCCTTGTCCCTATCCGATGCCTGCAAAGCGATCACGTATTATTTGCCTGTCCCTTTTTTTCAGTTCATGGGTTCTCTCGCTCCGTTGGGGCGAGGGGTCAGAATGAAGGAAGAAGGCAGGAAAAAAATTAGGCTCACTCCTTCGCCATCATGACTTTTAGTTATGCGGCCTGGACCTCCACCATCAAGCGATGCCCAAGCGCCTGGAGTCCAGCTTCCACTTGGCCAATGTGGGAACGGTGATCCACATCTAACAAGCGCCGTACAGCTCCTTCGCTGAGCCCCAGGCGTCTGCCCAACTCAACATTACTCACACCACCTGTTCTCATTGCCTCATACAGGGCTAGCTTGGCGGTGACGAGGGTCGGCAAGGTGACCAGCACCTGTCGTGGCTTTGCTTTCGAGGGCCGCGGGATGGGACGACGTGCCTGCACGTAGCCCCCGAGGGCGGCAATCAAGGTATCGCCCGCGTCGTGCAACGCGTCCTCACGAGTTTGGGCATCGGTCCCTGCTTCCGGCACGTCTGGGAATGTCACCAGGTAGAAACCGGCAGTATCTACCGTAATCGTGGCTGGATAGTGAAACGGATTCATGAGCTACTCCTCCAGATCATCTCGACGTAAGCCCAGGTCAGTGAGCATTTTCTGTAATAGGCCCGGGCCAATGTCTTTCTTCCGATCCTTGACCGTGGTGAAGCGCTCGCCATAGTACAATCTCCCGTGGCTGCCTTTCCCCTGGCGCGCGTCGAATTGCACCGAGACCTGACGAGTTCTGGCTATTTTTCTGACCCGTTGAATAAAGGCTGCTCCCGTCATGCGCTTACGGTCGCACACAAGTGTACGATTGGCAAGACGAGAGTCTGAGGATCAAAGTCGGAGGCGACAGGGTCGTCCTTTGTCCGCACGAATTCGCCTGGAGCAAAATCGATGGGTGACCCCTTTTCTTCCTTGGGTGGTGCGGGTGATGGTTGAAGGAGAGGATGAGGCTCTGGTTCAGACGTGTGCCGAAGAAGTTGCCGAGGCCGTGCGTATCCATTTGGGGGCGTAAGGTAGAGTTGTGGGCGTATGACCATTGCCTCGAAAACAGGGTGAACAAAATGTGTTATTACGAATTGCCCAGAGCGCGGAGTTCTAAGTATAGAAGCAGAAACAAAACGTAACGTCTTTCCTTCGCAAAGTAGGGGCGCAGCACAATACTGTTCGGCACAAATTCTGGCCCTGGGCAAAGAGGCCTTCCTCATCCCCTCTCCCTTGACGGGAGAGGGCTAGGGTGAGGGTGATGTGGAGCTCAGCGGACAAGGCCCTTACTTCTCCCCTCATCCTGACCTTCTCCCCTGCGGGGCGAAGGGACCTATCACCAGACCGGCACAACGAGTGCCGAACCGTATTGACTGCCAACCCGTGACGTCAATTCGCCTTCACGAGCGACTTGCCAAACGCCACGGGTTTATCTCCCGTCTGCCCAAACACACTCGGACACTGATCTTCGGCACAACTGAGAAAAGAAAAATTCCCATTGTCCAGATACCAACCTCCGCCTCCCGTGCCGGACTTGAAAACCCCCAGTTTATCGCCCCCAATCCCGGTCCAATTCCCCACCACCGGCAGA
>JAYVFX010000232.1:0-3131 GCA_043772795.1 Deltaproteobacteria bacterium | reverse complement strand
CTCGCCGCCGATCTCACGCCAGTGGTCGCTGCTCAGGTGCCATGATATTGGGGACCAAGTGAAGAGTGAAGAGTGAAGAGTAAGGAGAAAAAGCTCATGTGGCCCATGTAGGAAATAGGGCGAATCTTGTTACCCCGCTCGTCCTGAGCGTACTCTGAGCCCGTCGACGGGGCGAAGGGGAAGTCGAAGGATGGGCGATGCTCAGATTTTGGACGTGAGCCACTCATTTTACTCGAAACGCGTTTGACTCAGTCTTCAATACTCATCACTCATCACTCATTACTTATCTGACTCATCACTCAGTCCTAAACTCACAAGGAGGCTATTCATGACAACAGCGGAACGCATGCCCTTTACCGGTGTAATTGATGCCGATGGCCATATTCTCGAACCCGCAGATCTGTGGGAGCGCTATACTGAGCCCAAATACCGAGAGCGCGCGATTCGTATCAAAGTCGACGAACGTGGGCTTGAATACCTTGAACTCGACGGACGCAAATCAAAACTCAGTGCGCACGGTACACTTGGTTTTCTTGGCGGTATGGGAAAGACGGCAAAAGAAACCATCCCGTCACCAGAGCGGACCTACGTACGCGGCGCTCCTTTTGGCGCAATGAAGGCATCAGAACGTCTGCAATTGTTGGATCAGGAGGGAACGGACAAAGCCATCCTCTATCCAACGCTCGGCATTCTCTGGGAAGCCGAGGTTGAAGATCCAGAGATTTCCTCAGCCTATTGCCGCGCCTACAATCGCTGGATTCTCGATTTCTGCAAAGATACTGGCGGCCGCCTGCTCCCTATCGCACATCTCTCGCTTGGTGATGTTGACGAGGCCGTGCGAGAACTCGAACGCTCCGTAAAAGCCGGAGCAATCGGCGGGTTCGTCGCGCCCTTCACCATTACGAAAAAGCCCCATGGCCATCCAGATCACGACCCGTTGTGGGCCAAGGCCGAAGAGCTAGATGTGCCGATTGCGATTCACCCTACCCTTGAGCCGGTCGCTACCAATCCGCATCTGCGTTTCAAGGATATGGGGCACAAGACCGGTTGGTATTACAACGTCTTTGCCGGTTTCGGTTCGCAAATGGCATTCACCACATTTTTCCAATACGGAGTATTCGATCGCTTCCCACACTTGAAGTTAGTCGTTTTAGAAAGCGGGGCAGGCTGGGTCGGGTTCTGGATTGACCGCATGGATGCGTTTTACAAAGTACCAGTTGGCGCCTCATGCAAACTCAAAGAACTCCCGAGTTCATATTTGCGGCGCCAGTGTTGGATTTCAGCGGACCCTGACGAAAGAGCACTCTCACTATTAGTTAATTATATCGGGACCGATCGCCTGATGTGGGCGACCGATTTTCCCCATCCTGATCATGGAGGCCATTATGTGCAGGAACTCAAAGAAATGCTGGCCCCACTTCCGCTTGCTGTCCAAAAGCAAATCGCCGGCGAGAACGTGAAAAATTTGTATAAAATCTAACTCTCGGGAGTCATCGAACTCTAGCGCTTCATCTCATTGATTCTGATGGGTTCGGTTCCGTCATGCCCGCCCTTCGACTTGGCTCAGGACAGGCTCCGGCGGGCATCCAGGCAGATTCAGCACTGGCCTAGAGTTCTGCCTCCTAGATTCCCGCTTCCGCGGGAATGACGCCTCCCCGGCTCACCCCTCAAAATTATTGAGATGGCGCAGTAGCACTTAGTCTCTCTGAACCTGCAGGGTCTTACCATCCTGCGTTATCGACCCCCTTTGCTAAGAAAGCAAAGGAATCCGTTATCCTCACAGCAATTATTAAAGAATTACTTCCACTTGACGATAACGGAGATAAGTGACGTTCAGCTGTGTGGGGACCTTACATACCAACGCTCGTTTACCAGCCAGAAGGTCAGATACGTCAGGTGGGCGGTTCATCGAAATATCGTTGAGGAGGATGTTATGCCGTACCAGTGTTCAAGATGTGGCAATACCAATCACTTCGTCCAGTATCAGTGGCAACTACGAAAACTTGCGGTGAATGGTGAAGGGGTGTCTCTCACCCAGGAAGAAGTCTGTGCAAACGATGTAGTTGCCGCAATCGCCTGTGGAACGTGCAACACGCATGTGCGTGACTTTGGCGTGGACATCAACATTCGCTTTCCCTATGGTACTGGACCTCACGGTGAAGACTCCCTCTAACTCACGACAAACAAAGAAACATAACACAGGAGAATATTATGCTTTCGTATTTACTTCTCATCACTGTTATTGGCATTGTCGTGGCGTTCGTCCTCGCCCGGTTTCCCAGAGTTAGCCTGATCCGGGTACCGATCTCTCAAACGCGACAGGAACACCTGCAAGATCCAAGATTCGACACACACGAATAGGAAGGCTTCTCTCGGGACGAAGCAATCGCCGATGTTGTCCTCAAATGTTCTTTGGGAACTTTTTTACCCCTTGATCGTTCTTCCCTCTAGAAGCCGTCAAAAAGACGGATACGAGAAGGAGGAAAAACCATGTCGCGTCGTTTTACTTCAGTTGTTCTGGCAAGTGCCCTGACTGCCGTAACCCTGCTGACCATTCCCGCACTCAGCTTTGCTGGTCCAAGGCACCCTGTGGGGTGGCGTATGCGTCACCAACAGGCTCGGATTTATCAAGGAGTGAGACGAGGACAGATCGGTCCACGTGAGTATCGTCGCCTGGAACGCCAGGAAGGAAGAATTGCGCTGGAACGTTATCGCTTCAGACACAACGACGGGCACATTGGCCCCCGCGAACGTGTCCGTCTTCAGCATCGCATGAACCACACCAGCCGTAGCATTTATCGCGTTCGTCACAATTAGTGCTCAGTCAATTTACTTTTAAGGAATAGATTCCCGTCATGCCCGCGCAGCCTGTCCCAAGTTCTACTGGGAGCGGGCATCCAGGAAGATTCAGCACTGACCTGTAGTTTAGCCTCCTGGATTCCCGCTTTCGCGGGAATGACATTCCCCTGGCTATCCATTAAAACTTTCCTGACTGAATATTAGAGAAGATTCTCTCTCTGATGATCTGGAGGGTGAACACAACCACCCGCCAATCTACCCTCCCACCGACTTCTTCAACACCTGTCCTCCCAATTGCCACAAGAACCGCCCAGTCGCGCGCGCCTGACGAC
>JAYVFX010000231.1:0-12373 GCA_043772795.1 Deltaproteobacteria bacterium | reverse complement strand
TCGATTGCGGATTGTAGATTGAGGAATTTCCGGCCAACTCCTTCCGTATTCGGCAATCCGCATTCATCATTCCGCAATCCCTTCCCTCGCACTTACTGTTCGCTCATTTCCTGGGCAATAAACGGGGCTGACTCGATCAGCACATCCTGTAAGACGTCGCGCAATGGTTTTTCTACATCTTCAAGTTTCGTGACTAATAACGACAGGACCGCAAAGTAGCGCTCCTTCGACGGTAAACTCATGTAGGCCAGTCGTGCTTGCATCACTTTTTGGAAACGCTTCTGCGTTGCGATAATCTGTTTTTCTAGATCTTTTTCGACGAGACCTGTGGTAGCCATGCCCGTCCCTCACTCGCTGTGGGCTCCTCAATAGCAACATAGAGAGAACTGGCTCCTACTTTAGAAGTGTCGTGTCCAAGAGTCAAATGCTGCCCCCTTGACACTCTGAGGTTCCACCTTTAGGGGGAAGTGCTCAATGCGTACACTTGTAACTGGTGCAACAGGGTTCGTTGGTGGTGCCGTAGCTCGTGCGTTGGTGACCGCTGGACAGGAAGTGCGCGTGCTCGTACGGCGACAAAGCGACCGGAGAAACCTTCGTGATCTGCCGATCGAGATCTACCATGGCGATATCTGTGACCTTGAATCTGTGCGGCGGGCGACTGCCGACTGTACGCACGTCTACCACGTTGCAGCATTGTACAAATTGTGGGTGCGTCGTAAGGCAGACATGTATGCCAGCAATGTCACCGGGACAGAGAATGTCCTGCTCGCGGCTCGAGACAACGGTGTTGAGAAAGTGATCTACACCAGCTCGGTGGCAACGTTGGGGATTCCGAACGATGGAACTCCAGGGACTGAAGAGACGCCTGTGTCACTGGCTGATATGGTCGGTCATTACAAACGCAGTAAGTTCCTCGCAGAACAAGTGGCACTGCGCTATGTGCAGGAAGGATTGCCGGTCATTATTGTCAACCCCAGCACCCCAGTAGGTGTCGCCGATCTCAAGCCGACTCCGACTGGACAAGTGATCGTCGATTTTCTCAACGGATGCATGCCTGGGTACATTGATACCGGGCTGAATCTGGTTGATGTCGAGGATGTTGCGGCCGGGCACCTTCTGGCCGCGACAAAAGGTCGAGTTGGGGAAAAGTATATTCTTGGACATGAGAACCTCACCCTTCAGCAGATTCTTGAGATTCTCGCTGACCTGACAAAATTGTCTGCGCCTCAGTTCCGCGTCCCCTATCCGCTGGCTCTTGGTGTGGCGTATGCTGATGCGATGTTAGCGCGGCTGATTCCTCGTCGTGAGCCGCAAGTCTCGCCGGTTGGAGTCAAGCTGAGCAAGAAGAAAATGTTCTTCGATTCCACAAAAGCCATCCACGATCTTGGCCTGCCGCAAACTTCGGTACGGGAAGCCCTGCGTAAAGCCGTCGTGTGGTTTATCGAAAATGGCTATGTGAAAGGATAGCGGATGGAAGACGGAGGCGAGGGATGAGCGTCTGTGCCGTTCTTGGTCTGATTTCCGTCTTGCTCTGGCTCGGTATTGCGCTTCATCCGGCACGGCCGTGGGATTTCCAGCCTGTGGGAGATGATGGAGAGATCCCACCAGCACCGCCACAGTGGCCGAGTGTGACGATTCTCGTCCCTGCACGTAACGAGCGGGAATCCTTACCGCTCTCCCTCCCTGGACTGTTGTTGCAAGATTATCCCGGCCCATTCTCTGTCGTTGTGATTGATGATCGATCACAAGATGACACTGCCGAGGTTGCAAAGCAGATCGCCGCACAGGTGCAGGCAACGGCACGACTCACTGTGATTTCGGGTGCGCCATTGCCGCAAGGATGGGTCGGGAAAGTCTGGGCACTCGAGCAGGGTGCTACGTATTGCGGTCTTCCGAGTGCTAAGTTTCACGGGATAACTGGTAGTGAAAAGCCTCGACCATCGTATAATCCGCAATCCGCAATCCGCAATCCGCAATATCTACTCCTGACTGATGCAGATATTCGTCATGCACCGAGTTCGTTGCGAAGACTGGTTGCGGAAAGCGAACGCACACACCTTGTGCTCAACAGTCGTATGGCGCGGCTGCGTTGTCTCTCTCGTGCCGAGCGTTTGCTCATTCCTCCGTTCGTATTCTTCTTCAATTTGCTCTATCCTATGCGGCAAGTGAATGACCCGCACAGCACGGTGGCCGCAGCCGCAGGAGGGTGTGTATTGCTGGCGACCGCGACACTCCGTCGTGCCGGAGGATTCGCGTGTATCAAAGATCGCATTATCGATGATGTGAGCTTAGCAAGAGCCGTGAAAGGAAAAGATGCGCCGATTCAGCTGGCATTGAGTCGTACGGAAGTAGAGAGTCTACGGGTATATGATTCACTCACAAAGATCTGGGTGATGGTTCGTCGTACTGCGTTTACCGAGCTACGCTACTCATGGGTGCGCTTGGCTGGTACAGTCGTTGGTGTAGGACTTATGTTTCTTCTTCCTCCCTTACTAACGGTGTGGGGACTGATACGCTATCTTATTGGGACCGGCGATGCTTCGACAATGGCTACCTACGGGTCGGGGCCTTTCCTTCTGACGAGCGGAATGATCGCGTGGTTGTTGACTGCCTTGGTATACCGACCCGCAATCCGATTTTTCGAGCTTCCACCCGCACGTATGTGGACACTTCCCTGCGCAGGGCTGATGTACGGTGCAATGACCATTGACTCGGCCTTGCGTTACGCGACGGGGAGGCGGATTGGGTGGCGTGATCGGTAGTGAGACTAATAACATGACTCCGACTGAGACCCGACAAAATACTGCACCTGTAGTGATATTCACCGCACTGGCATGGGAAAGTGCTGCGGTGCGTGCCATACTGCAACAGGTGCGTCGTGAGGAAGAGCGTGTCTGGCGTGGCTTTGCCGGGAACACGGAGATCCTGGTGGTGACCGGTGGTATTGGACCGCGGCGGACACAGCAGACAGTTGAACGATTTGCCGCACCCTCGTTCTCAGCCGTACTTTCCATTGGGTGTGCTGGGGCATTGGTTCCAGGCTTGTCGTGCGGGCACCTGGTGCTTGCTTCAGATGTCTGTACGCCAGATACCGCAGATACCGCGCGACTGCATCGTTTCGCAATAGATCCACAGTTGTTTGCGTATGCGCGCGCGGCTGCAGCCACAGCCGGGGTGCTAGCCTCTGAAGGATCGCTATTGACGAGTCCGAAGATTCTTTTCACTCCCGAAGAGAAAGCGCAGCGCGGCCAAGAGACTGGCGCGATTGCAGTAGAGATGGAAAGTGCGGTGCATGCTGCCTTTGCGGTACGGCGCGGCTTGCCATTTCTCACACTGCGAGTGATTCTTGACGGTGTGGATATGCGACTTCCAGCCATCAAAGGGTTAACAACGCCAGAAGGCGATGTGCGTACTCTCAAAGCCGCGTTTCACGTTGCCACCCATCCGCATCACTTGCCTGCTTTGCTGGCGCTCAAGCGGGCGAGAGCGATCGCTGGAGACGCCATTCGCCGTCTGTGTCACGCGTTGTTGCCTCTTCTTGCGCAGTTTTGTACCCCGTTCGCACGTGAATAAGCTGGCCTATCTGTAGTTTTTGGAGACTCAGAAAGGTGTTCTTGGGACTGTCTTTCTTGAGCAAGCGGGAGACTTGCTAAGCAGCGGGAAGTAGCGGAACTTTTGTGTTCAAGTTTTTCGTACCTACTCCGATATGTGTATCAAGCGCGGCGAAGGACAGCGCAGCGGAGAGTGAAATAGCGCTGCTTATTCTTGTTCTTCCTCCTGACCTGCTCTCCTCCTGACTTGAACCTCTTCCTGTTCGCCGCGCCTCTCCAAATCCCTCTCTTCTCACAAGATCATGGCTATACGGTTGGTGCAACCCGAACTTTCGTTTTGCGAGCCTCAACCCCAATGACGACGGGCGAAAAGTGGACACTACTTTTTCTTTCCTGCTGATGGCGTGGAAAACTGCTCGGCTTCAAGTTTCTTCTGTAGTGTGTATGCCGGCTGTGCTTTGTCGCGCTTACCACTGCGCAAATAGAAACGGATCGCCTGTTTCAATGTCGCGATCGCCTGCTCTCGCTGGCCTAACTCACTGTAGGCGACTCCCAAGCCGTGATGAGCTTCGGCGTCCTCGGCGTTCAGACGCAGCACTTCTTGGAATTCACGGATGGCCTCTTCGTGTCGCCCTTGACTCGTATATACGTTTGCCAGGCGCAGATGAGCTGCACTATAGTTCGCGTCTAGTTTGATGGTTTCCTGGTACTCAGTAATCGCACTTTCCGACTGTTTTTGCTGCTCAAACTCTTGTCCTAACTCAAAGTGTGCTCCGACCGAGGCGGGCTCGTAGGTAAGGGCTTGTTGCAAAGCGTGTACGGCATCGGCGGACTGATTGTTGCGTCGGAAACCAATGCCTTGGTTGACATAGTAGCCTGCGAGGGCCTGTTTCGCTTCGGTCATGCCGGGGTTAAAACGCAACGCTTCCTGGTAGGATTTGAGTGCCGACTCGATGGCTCCCAGCCGCTCGCTGACCTGCCCTAAGCGATAGTGTCCTACCGCGTTATTGGGATCAAACTTGAGAACTTCGGTATAGATAGAAAAGGCTTCGCTCCAGTGCTGTTCAGTCTCGTACTGTTGCCCTGTTGCTAGCAGCGCGGCAATGTCAACTGCTGCACAGAGCGACGCAGCAAAAATAACACTAGAGGAAATAATGATGCAGAGAGCTTTCTTCACAGAGACCTCCGTTATTGATTGACGTGGAAACCGCATGTTCCTGGCGCTAGTGTCACTCGTATGACGAGTACCAACACTGCCCTTCTAAGATTGTTGCGACCGTTTCCATTTCACGTTTTACTGCTCCTTCCATACTGAACGGGACTGTTGTTATCAAGCAGCATCGCGCGAGGCCTCTAGGCGGTGATACGGTTGTCGGCTAAGATCGCGTTACATTGGGAACTGCGAGTGGAGAGATGGAGGACATCATGGCTTCGTGTGACCACCTATGTAATGTCGAAGAGCATTTGCGCGAACTCCTCGCGGTTGTGAACGATCATTTGAAGCAGCATGAGCCAGAAGAGGAAGCGTACGGTTCGCTTCTGGCTGTGGCCTACCATGTGAACGAAGCCTTGCATGAATTGAGTTTTCTTCTCGATCAGGCTGAAGGGGAGGACGCAGCCAACGCACCGAAAGAAGTTGGCCACTAAATACTGTACCGTCAGGCCTACCGTGTCCGTTGGGAAAAAGTATTCAGAAACGTATCATTGACCCCGCACGCTTAACCGAGAGAAGGAGCTGTCCAGACTCACTGATTTTCTCATTCTCGGTCTATCCTCTGACTAGGTCGTTTTATCCGTCTGTATCTCTACCTTTTGTGGAATTGTTAAAATTCTTCACATTACGTTAGCATTATCAGTCCTACGCAATACTGATCGCGTAGCGTCTCTACAGATTCAATGTCGTCGTTAAGAGTGGTGGCCTTGTTAAGGCTCCCTAACATATTGCCGATCTACGTCTCTACAGATTCAATGTCGTCGTTAAGAGTGGTGGTACGTTATTGGTCAACGAGACACTACCCTGTTGTTTCGTTCTTGGGACAGGCTGTTTCGCATTGCGGCAGGCTCTTCCGTTGTCCATTGAAAGGGAGTGCTCGGCGTGAAAGGTCAACCGTCCTTACATCTTCAACATCCTCATCCTCTTGGGGAGAAGGAGCTGGTGGCCTCGGTGGCAACTCGGCAGGGAAGGCAAGATGGTAGAGAGAAGAAGCGGAGTTGGTGGCGAAGCCGCCCCTTCCGCAAGAAGTATTTATGGTTGGCTTCTGTCTGTCTATTTGGGCCAGCTCTTATCTTACTCTATACGTTGTCCACCGCAGTTCCTGTATACAGGGCAGAGGCGACTTTGCTCATTGGTGCCCGCGTCGATCGGTCACCGAGTAGTTCTGAGACCGATATGCGGAATTCTCGAGACCCAGGGGAAGATGACTATAAGACCCAGTACGAACTGTTGAAGAGTCGTAACTTTGCGAGTCTCGTCATTCGCGAGCAGAACCTTGACGTACAGACACTACTTACCACCGGAACGCAGGTGCTGGAATTCGCCCCCGACGCAGACGAAGAGCAAGCGGGTACTGCCTCCAAAGTGAGCGCCCAAGCGATTGAGGTGTATCTCGGCAATCTGGAAATCGCTCCTGTTCAGGGGACGCGTTTAGTTACACTCGCGTTCCGTGCTCCGGATCCCCAGCTTGCGGCCCGTATTGTGAATGCTCATGCTGAAACATGTATCCGTCACAACAAAGAATACCGGTTAGCTGGTCAGATACGGGCTTCCAGCCTGACTCTTGTGGATGCCGCTGTTCCTCCTGCGAGACCGATGCGAGCCCCAGTGCCTCTCGGCATGATGGTCAGTGTCCTGTGTGGGATTCTTGGAGGTGGAGGGTTTCTCTACTATTCCAAGCGGTTTGAGAGTATGTTGCTGACCCCTGCTGACGTCACGCGTACCCTCGGACTTCCGACACTGGGAGTGATACCTGATTTTTCTAGCCGAGAGCTACGGACCGACGGGCCGATGCCGTTACCGGCCCAGATGGAGTCGCTTCCGGGAGTGTTTCCGAAAGAGCTTCTCTTTGCGTATCACCCGTTGTCTCTCGTACCCGAGGCCTACCGAAATCTGCGCGCAGAGTTGCTACTGTCCCGTTCGTCGGGGCCGCCCCGTGTGCTGCTTGTGGCGAGTGGGATGAGTGGGGAGGGGAAAACGTTGACGGTGCTGAATACGGGCATCTCCCTGGCGCAGATGGGAGCACGGGTACTTGTCATTGATGCGGACTTGCGTCATCCGCATTGTCATACGGTTCTGAAGAGGTCAAAAGGCCTTGGGCTTACGGAATTTCTTACTGGTCAGCAAGAGCTCGCAGAGGTGATTCAGACAACACGCATCGAGCGACTCTTCTTCCTTAGTGGTGGAGCAGTTCCCCCCAATCCGGCAGAGCTGTTAGGTTCCAAAAGAATGCGAGCGGCTCTTTCTTTCCTTAGCCATCTGTACGATTACATTGTGATCGATTCCCCCCCATTAGGCCTCGTGAGTGATGCGCTACTCCTTTCTCCGCGCGCGGACGGAGTTGTGTTGGTGGTGAATAGCGAGACCGGGAACCACAAGATTACGCAAGAAGCGCAAGATCGGTTGGCTCACGCGCATGCTAAAGTTCTGGGGGTCGTACTCAATAAAGTAGATGCTGGGAGTCGTGAGTATGCGGACTTCGCTCGCCGCTACCGAGCGTATTATCGTCAGACCAACGAAGCGACGGAAGAAACAATCATCATCGAGCCCAGTAGTTTCGAGAGTGTGCTACTAGAGGGAACATTGGTGACGAAGAAAGTGAGGAGAAGTCCGGGAAAAGGAGAAAAGAGAATCGAAAGCCGTCTGAAATTACGCCGGCGGTAAGACGAGCGATACACGACAGTACGTGCCACCGCCCTTGTCGCTGCTGTATCAAACAGTGAAGAATCAGGGCTGGAGGCCCCCAACGTTCCCTGGCCGCCTTGACCGCGAAGATTGCCCCTTGCGAAGTGTTCGAGAGAAGAACTCCAAGACTCGCTTCTCATACTCCTGTGGGGCGAACTCGTACAGATCTACATGAGCGGCGCCTTCAACCCCCCACCATTCTTTTGGATCATTTGCGGCCCCAAACAGCCGCAACGATTCGGCGAGCGTCGTGTGTTGGTCCTCGGTTCCTGCGATGATAAAGACGGGAATCCCGATTGCCCCAATACGTTCGATCGGTTGGAGATCATGTGCGGCAATGCCAAACTGCACTCGCATCTGCAGCATCAGCCATGGTGTGAGTAGGGGGCCAAAGCCGCCTAGACGTAGGCGGAGGCGATCGGCGGTTGCCTCTTCGATCGTGGGGTACACGGATTCAAGGATCAACGTATCGACTGGCAATGGCTCACTACCGAGGAGTGCGGCTGCGCCGCCGAGAGAGGTGCCGAGAGCGCCGATCTTTTCTCCTTGGACTTGTCGCCGTAGATACTTGACTGCGGCATGAGCATCAAGACTTTCTCGTGCGCCAAAGGTAACGTGCTGTCCTGGGCTTTCGCCGTGTGCCTGAAAGTCGAAGAGAAAAGCTGAGTATCCAGCCTGGTGGAGGAACCGGGCGCGATTGAGCATCGCGAGCCGGCTCGCGTGGATTCCGTGGAGGAGCACGATTGCCCCTGCGCCACGTCGTCCTGGGATAAACCACCCCTGCAAATTTGACCCGGACTGACTCGGTAGCGTAACGGGTCGAATCGGAAGATCAGTTGGAGGTGGGCCGATAACGTGTGGTGTTGGGCGTGTCAGCCACGATCCCACCTGGAGAAGTACGAGGAAGCCGAGTCCAAGAATGAGGAGTGCCAGGGTGGTTTTTTTCATGGTTATACAGGGAGTGTTGACAACAGAAAGCCAGGAAACGCTGAAGAGAGCAAGAGGGAGACTTGAGAACGAAGGGGAGTAGTCCGTTACAGTGATCGTGATGGGTGTCATTTATTAAGGGATTCGTGCGATGCGACGGCGATTGATACAAACCGAGGTGGATTTTCTCCAGCGATATTTCGGCACCGCCCTGGATACTTCCTCTATTCGCCTGGCTGCGGCCCGAGGCCGTCGCGCCTATGCGATTCATGGAAATCACATTTGGTTACCACGTCAGGACTTTATGAGCCGTGATACAACAGCGTCAGTGAACCTGCTGGAACTGAGTGCTGCAACCCTTGCCCATGAAGCAACCCATGTCTGGCAACGTCAACGGGGGCTGTGGGTGACCTTGAAAGGAGCGGTGCTGCAATTAGGCAATCAGTGTGGCATAGATCCCTATGCCTATGATCGCTGGGAATCCGATCCGACGACGCTACTCTCTCATTTTCTCACAGGGAATATTGAGCAGCAGGGACAGATCGTTCAGGATCTCGTCTTTTGTGACCTGACTGGCCAAACGGTAGCGAAGTTCTGTGAGGTGCACGCGTATCTCCTCAGCTCGCTCTGACATTACTGGTAGAGTTTTTCGTCTTTCACGTTCTGCTCAGGGAGACGAATGCGCGGATAGAGTGAGGGTAGACCGTTGCGCCCCAAGAGGAGAAAATCGACCGGGATAAATGGTAACGGGACCTCCATGCCAACGTACGCGCTGCGTTGGTCACTACCGAAAGAAAGACGCGTACCGGCAAATTCCTTTGGGACAGTTCCACGGAAATCGACGCCAGAGCCACCGATACTGCCTGACAAGTACGGGAGCATACGCCATCCGTCGTCGTCGTTCTTTTCACGTTGGCTCTTGAGCGTACGATCCGCAGCTTCTGCCCCTTGGGCGAGTAGTGCTAATCCGACATCTCCGCGCCGTGCTGCTTGCTCGTAGCCTTTCTCGCGAAATTGGCGCCAGAACTGCTCCCAGCGTTGGTTCGGGATCGCATAGATCTTTGCTCGCGGTCCCTGATCGCTCTGTAACTGGAACGCGACTTCTCCACTGCCGAGAAGGGTAATTCCATCGTCGGCTAACTCGACGTTGTCAACGTCTCCATCGAACAACTCGGGCTTCAGCCCAAGACCGCTCGGCCCAGTAAGCTCATCGTGTTCGCGAAGAAACGCTTTGGTGAGACGCAATCCGCGATTCGCAGGTAAATTAAGATCCCGCAATAGCGGCGCCGCTTCACGGGCGGCTTTTGTCGTGGGGTATTGCTCAACCACCGTGCGTAAATAGTTCTCTTTTTGCTCTTGATGGTCACTTTTCTGCGCCATATTTAAGATGGCTTCTCCGGCTTGCTCCTGGAGACGTGTTTGCCCATCTTCCTTGCCCGAGAGTTTGTAGTACGAAAGGGCTTTATCGAGGCGACCTTCTTTCTCGTAGGCCTCTGCTAAGGTTTCATAGATTTGTGGATTACGTGCATCTGGGGGGGTATCGTGCACATACTGCTCTCCGGCAGTGATAATTTGCTGACGGGGAACGGGATTGCCGGTTACCAAGCGAAGAAGCTTTGCCATGGTCTGGATTATCGTTAGTGCACCAAACGTGGCAGCTCCCGCTAACCCTTCGGTTGCGATTTGTGTTCCAGCGACGACAAAATTATCTTTGACGAAGCCACTGCCAGGGATCAGGTATTGGAAGGTCTGCTTGTCGTGTTCCCATTGCGCTTGTCTGACGTCTGCGAGGGGATCTCGCGGTTGAGCCGTGTTGAGATCCTCCTTTTGCCGGAGACGTACTTCAACTTGCTCTAAGCCAGCTCTCGCCTCAGTCGAAGATTCATCGATCATCAGCGCGAGGTGATAATGGAAGTTCGCGCCCCAATAGTCCTGTTGCTGGAATGCAGACTCGGCGCGAGCAAGCTCGGCACTATGCATTGCCTGCTTGCGGCGTATTTCAATCTCTCGCGCTTTTTGTGAGATTTCGCTAACACGTGGGTCATCAGGAAAACGGCGGAGAAACTCACGGTAGAATACCAAGGCCTTCCGTTCCCGCGGGGCGGGTTCATTGTTCCCCCATTCCGAGACGACACCTTGTGCGCCATACGGACTAGGAGCACGAGGCGCACCGAGCAAGAGGCTCCCGATGTCGAACGTAGAGAGCACCCAATTAAAACGACGACCAATGCGCTCGCGTTTTTCTTCTGCGAGGAGTTGGTCGGCTCGTTGCAGCAATGCCTCCGGCGATGGACTCAAGGTGCCGAGATCGGGGTCACTTTCCCCAGACGACGAGGAGGGTTGAGCCATGAGCGCGACGAGGTAAGAGGGTAATCCAGTCGGCTGTTCGCCAGAGGTGACGAGTTTTGCATCGTGCTGGGCCAGCTCACGTGCGCGCTGTTCGACTGCTGCTGGATTCTGGAGATAGGCATGCACGATTGCTTCTGACACCTTCTTTCCTACCTCATCAGGGAAATAGCGATCCGGTGATTCCAAAGGTGTAAACGGTGTGTAGGTCGGCAGGAAATCGTTCAGCTTGTGCATCAGCGGATCGGAGAACTCCTGAGCACGGACTGATGGCACGAGGAGGACGAAAAGAAGCAAGGACAACAACGCGTGGTGCTTCTGCGTTTTCATAGAGCCCAACTCCTCATTCTTAAGCTTGTGGTTACCGACTCAATTTGCCAACTTTGGCCATGTACGCTTCGAGTGCTTCAAGTTTCCCTTTTGCCTCGAGCTTTTCAATAATGCCATCCTCTTGTGCGACTTGTCCGTAGAGACGTAGAGCTGAGCGGCCCAACTCCTCAAAAGTGGTAGAGTCAAACTGTAAACTCTGTGGGTCGTTTTGCGCAACATACTCTTGCGCGAGGGAGAAGTAAAAGTCGCCAAATTCAAGCTGATAGCGATATTGGTATTTACTCTCTTTATGCTTGCCCAGCAGCTGGGTGTATGCAACGGCGACACTCTCGATCCCGTCTTCAATGCGATGACGGTTGATCATCAGAAATGCGACCCTTGCCTGATCCAACCGCTCTTCTTCTTCTTTTGCCAGTGCTTCGTACGGAGTATTTGGGTACTGTTTCTGTAGATTCTGCCACGAGGAGATCTGTTGATCGAGGGACTTCAGATACTCAAGCGGAGTAGTAGCTGTGAGCGGACTGCGTTTGAGGTCGCGGAAGTGGGTCAATACCTCGATGGCCTTGGTGGTCTCCGTCTTGAGCGCGTGTTTACTCTGACTCACAACCTGATACTGCGCGATGGCCTTATCATACTCACGCAATCCTTCGTAGGCACGGCCACGCGTGAATGCGAGGATCTCCAGGTACGCACCTGGATGTTTTGCTTCGTAATCTTGGAGCCGTGTCAGCGTCGCTTTATAGATGTTTGCTCCGGTGACGTCTTTAGGAATAGGAAAACGATAGGGGTCTTTCGCCGCTACGCGTTGAAATTCGTTGACAACTTTCAGCAGATCTTCTTCGGTAACGTATTGCGGATTGCTCTCGGCTTCGCTCTTTGCTCCCAGACCGGGGATAAGCGTAGTAATGAACGGTGCGTTGCCTGGCGCATTCCTTGAGGCAAGCGGGGCCCCGGCTTCCGTACCCTTTGCCGCGCTTACAGTTGACGAAGGCCGAGGCCAAAGGGAGCAACCAGACAGAACTGTCAGGAGGAAAATAAAAGGGAGGAGAAGACTTACAGTCCGCTTCATGCGTATCGTACTGCCGCAGAAAAGCGGCACGGCGTGTGTTCGATGTTTCTTGCTGAGCTGCCAGTCAGCATAGTGCGAAAGTAGAAGTGAGTCAAACCTGGATTTTTTTTGCGCACCACTGTATAAACGACGTTCCTACTAGGTTGGGCTTACGCCGGAGTGGCGGAATTGGCAGACGCATGGGACTTAAAATCCCATGTCTTTAATTAGGCGTGCGGGTTCGATTCCCGCCTCCGGCATTACAAGTTTTCG
>JAYVFX010000230.1:0-10428 GCA_043772795.1 Deltaproteobacteria bacterium | reverse complement strand
TTTTCTGGTCTACCAAGCGCTGAAAACGGCCTTCTGGAGGGGAACAAAAACGAGATCTCCTTCTATTGTCAGCTGAACTGGATTTTCATCAGCCCAGGCGCCGCCTGGCCCGCGATTTACCGCTTGTTAAGCTGGATGCCATGACGACGGTTGAACCAATGTCGAAAGTGCCAGAGCTTGCTCAAGAGATCATGAAAGGGCAGGTGCGTGGTCGGGTTGTGATCGACGTGAATGCGTAACACTCAATAGTAATGAGTGACGAGTAGAAAGTAATGAGAAGAAAGAACGATGTCTCAGTCTTCTCTCGTCTTTCCTCATCACTCATTACTGCACTCGTTATCCAACCGCTCGACCGATAGGAACCACCTTCCGTGCTCGCTTCTGACGTATGCCCATGTCTTCGAGCAGTGGAAGCACTTTGTCAATAAAATCCGCCATTTCTTCTTCAACGTGACGAAACGTAAATCCGACGGCATCAATCCCTGCTTCTTGGAGTTGCGACAACTTGAGGGCGACTTGTTTCGGAGTGCCGATCAGTTTGGCGCTTCCCACGCCGAGAACGACTGCGGCTAACATTTGTTCCGGTGTCACACCTTGGCCCATGATTGAGGCGGCTGTGCCTATCGTCTGGCCAGTGAGACCTTCTATAAGCTCTTGTGCGGCGGCAAAGTCGCCGAGCGCAAGGATCTCGTCTGCTTCTTTTTCGGCTTGCGCTTCTGTCTCACGACACAGGACGAAGGCGTAGGTAATAAAACGGACATCGCGCCCGTGTTTTGCAGCCCGTGCGCGGACATCGGCAATTTCCGCTTTGACCTGTTGCGGTGTCACCGCACCGGTAAAGTACCAGTCACAGTAACGCGCAGTGAAATCTTTGCCCGCCGGAGAACTGCCCGCATTATACAAGGCTGGCAGATGTGTCGGTTTGGGGTTGCAAATGCCTTGTTGAATGGTGAAGTATTTGCCGTGGTAATCGAACCAATCGGTCGTCCAGAATTTCTTTAATACTTCGACAAACTCCGCCGTCTGTTGGTAGCGGTCGTCGTGAGCGAGAAAGGGAATGTTCATCATCTTAAAGTCTTTATGTGACCATCCACTGACGAGGTTCAAGCCCCAACGACCATTGGTAATTTGATCGAGGGTTGAGCCCATGCGGGCGAGTACTCCAGGGTGGAGAAACGCGGTGTGAACGGTAGAGACAATTTTTATCTGCCTTGTCACCATCGCCAGAGCTGCTGCACTGGTGATCGAATCGAGTGAGGTCCCCCAGAAATCTGATAGGCCGAATCCTCTTCCGCGTTGCGCCATAAAGAAGACTTCCAGTCCAGCGCGATCGAGCATTTCCGCCACGCGGCGGTTATAGTCGAAGGTTGGCTCTGTACGCTGCTCAGCTCCGGACACTAACATGAAAGAGGCTTTGCCTTGTGGCGGCAGGCACCCAATCGTTGGGGCAAACACGCCAAGTTCAAGATGTCGATCTGCCATATCCCTTCCTCTTATGTTTTATCCATGACTCTGTCAAAGAAAATTTCCTCTGTCAAAGGTAGCTACACTGACGGTGAGTACAGGCATTTTCTAAAGAAATATTTCCTTGGAGAAAAACAAGCGTTCTTCGCTTGTTACGCAAGACATAGAAGGGCCGGGTCTCATTTTTTGATGAAAATTGAGTCCTTTGCTCTCCACCGCAACTACGCCACTCGTGCTATCCTCAGTCTTCGGATGGACAGACATTTCCTTATAAATGCAAACTCGGTTAGGCTATTCCATTGGGGGCTACCGTTGTTTTTCCAGGGGGTCTTTTATTTCTTTGGCAAATTTTTCCATGTTTTCCATCATGGCATCGACATCTGCCTGAAAGGAGCGCGGGATAAACATCATGCTAATGCCGGCAGCTTCATATTTCTTTACGTTTTCTATCGTATAAGGAACACGGTTGTTCACATTGATAGTAAGCGGGAAGTCGGCAAAGCTTTTCCCGGCCTTTGCGCACAGATCACGGAGAGTGCGAGCCTTTTCAGCAACTTCTTCCGGAGTCTCCCACACCGCGTGCCAGCCATCTCCGTACTCTACTGCTCGCTTCAAGGCTGGGAGCGAGTTCCCACCGAACCAAATCGGAGGATGAGGCTTTTGGCGCGGCTTTGGTGCGAATTTTATTCCAGAAAAGTCGAAAAACTTCCCATGAAACTCTGGAGTGTCTTGAGTCCAACAGGCTTTCATTACCGACAGCGCCTCGCGAGTCTGAGCCGCACGGTCGCGAAGGTTTTGTCGCAACGCACGAAACTCTTCCTCCAACCAACCGACACCGACTCCAAAGATAAAGCGTCCGCCAGAAAGAACATCAAGCGAAGAGACAATTTTTGCGGTGACGATTGGGTCGCGATACGGGACGATGATAACACTGGTCCCCAACTTTATCGTTTTCGTCACAGCCGCGGCATAGCTGAGTACGGTAAAGGGTTCGAGCAAAGGATTGCTTGGGTCCAGCGGTAACTTGCCATCCGGGGAATACGGATACGCTGACTGTAACTGTGTCGGAAAGATAATATGATCGCTTACCCACAACGAATCGTATCCCAGCTCCTCTGCACGTCGGGCGACACGAGCGATACTCTCGCCTTCGATCATTTTACCAGCAGCAACCAAATGCACCCCAAAACGCATTGTTCGTCCTCCTTCCAGATAGAAAAAAACGCCCACTGCAACTGGCGCGATACTCCCGCAATATGGCGGGAAAAGAAAAGCCCTGCCGGTTTCGCTTCAGGAGACCTCATCTTGCGATGGAGCAAATTGAGGCAACCAGCGAGACACGGCACGCCGATACGCGCGATAGTCTACCCCGAACCTGTGTGTCAACTGAGGTTCCTCAACGTACACGACATAGCAATGACTCCCTATCGCCAGCACGGTGGCATATATCCCGATACTTGGCGAGTACAGCCACAGTGCTTCGCCAAACAGCATCACGCACATGCCGAGCAGAATTGGATGCTGCAGATGAGAGTAGGGGCCGGCAACGACCAGCCGCTGTGGTCGGGCGAACAACAGCGGAGTGCCGTCTCCCCGGCGCATCAGGTAATAGAGGCCAGAAAAGCTCAGGACGAATCCCATCACAAACAGCAACCCTCCACTATACGGCAACATGGGGGTCAACACTCCGCCAAGTTGGACATCGAGGCCAAGCAAATACAAGGGAATGCACCCCAGCAGCATTCCCAGGATTGCAACTGCGGTCAGAGCAACGCGCAAACCAGGGAACATGCTTACTGTCCACGAAAAGCGGGTTTGCGTTTTTCGAGCATCGCTGAGACTCCTTCCTTTGCGTCGGCGCTTTTGCGCGCCCGGCTGACCATTTCATGGAGCTCGCTGGCATTGATGGTCTCACGCAGTGAGATGGTGCGGAGGATCGTTGCTTTCATGCCCGCGAGCGAGAGCGGTGCGTTGTCGGCAATCGTGCGAGCAAGTGTGTAGGTTGCGTTCTCAAGGTCACTAGGAGAAACAAGTTGATGAATCATCCCAATTTCATATGCACGTTTGGCATCAATTGGTTGACCGGTAAGCAAGATCTGTTTGGTAAAAGCGGGACCGATGATTTCGACCAGTTTTTGCCCAAGCGGGAAGGGGATGATCAATCCCAAGCGCGCCAGCGGCATGCCGAACCGTGCGACGTCCGAGACTACGCGCAAGTCGCAGTGCAGCGCCAGCTCGCAACCGCCGGCAAGGGCGTCGCCCTGGACCATAGCAATAGTTGGATGCCGCGAACGCTCAATCTGTTGAAAGATCTGCACGACTCCAGTTTCCGGATCAGCGTCGGCTTGTTGCCGCGAACTGAGTTCGCGCAAGTCGATGCCAGAGCAGAAAGCTTTTCCTGCTCCGCGAATGATAACCACGCGGACTTCAATGTTGGTTTCCAATTGTTGAAACATCGTGCGAAAACCGTCAATAAGAGCAGTATTGAGCGCGTTACGTTTCTCAGGCCGATTCATCGTGATTGTGGCAATTCCATCTGTTACGGTGCAAAGAATCTCCGACATGCTGCGCCTCCTTTGTAGATGTGTGCGGCCCACATAAACCTTTTCTGGCGGGGAGGTCAAGGTGAAGAAGCAAGAGCAGTACTGTCCGGAAGATGCAATACGTAGGTACGGGAGTAAGGACATGAGGAGGGAAATGCCGCAGGCGCGTGTCTCTTTGCCGACGGCAGAACCTGCCGACTCCTACCGCGATCTTTTTGAAAATGCGGTGGAGGCGATGCTTGTCTGTGATGTGGAGGGAGTGATCTCCCACAGCAATCGACGTGCCGAATTGCTCTTGGGATATTCACGTTGTGAAATCGCGAGGCGCTCCTGCGTCGAGTTTTTTTCCCCGGTGACAGAACCCTTTGTGCTACAGCAGCTACAACAAACTGTCTTCACTGAGACGGTCCTCAACTGGGAAGCCGAAATCGTCCGTAAAGATGGAGTGCGTGTTCCTGTTGCGGTGCACGCAGGGGTACTGCTTGGGAATGGGAGGCAATCCGCGCGAATACAAGTTGTGCTGCGAGATATTTCCCAACTGAAAAGCGTCGAACGTCAACGTATAGATCTCTTAGAAATGCTCGCGCACGATATTCGGTCTCCTCTCAGTGTCGTGGTCGGCTATGCCGACCTTCTCTGTAGTGAAGCGCAAGCGCGCGCTTCTCGTGAGGGGATCGATATTCTGCTCAGCCTAAGAAGTGGCGCGTTTTCACTGTCAAATCTGGTCATGAACTACCTTGACGTAGCGAAGATCGAGATTCGGCCACTCTTGTTAGCCAAGAGTTCCGTTTCGGTGAACGAAGTCCTTCGTCAGGTAGGAAGACAGTATGAGCGCGAAGCGCAACGTCTCCACATCACCCTTGACCTGTCTCTGCAAGACGCACTTCCGCCTGTTATGGGTGACAGGCTTGCGATTGAGCGGATCGTGACCAACTTGCTGCACAATGCCCTAAAATTCACCCCCGCGCGAGGGAAAATTACCATCGGCTCCCTGCTTTGCCAGGATGGTAACGTGACGATGTCAGTTACTGACACTGGACCGGGGATGACAGAAGAAGATATCGCTGTCGTGTTTGAAAAATATCGCACGGCTAAGAAAGATCGCAAGCGAGAAGGATCCGGGCTGGGGCTGTTTATTGTGAAGGCCCTAGTCGAGGGACATGGCGGGCGAATTGTGGTTGACAGCACTCTTGGTGCTGGGACGCGTATGTCTGTAGTATTACCGACAGCTATGAAAGGTGCGGGAGAAAAAGCAGAAAGCTCTTAGGAA
Organism: Deltaproteobacteria bacterium; assembly: GCA_043772795.1. GTDB lineage: Bacteria > Desulfobacterota > Binatia > Bin18 > Bin18 > VGTJ01. The sequence continues at coordinate 5,151 of JAYVFX010000230.1, read as the reverse complement.
CAGGAAAAATTCTACTTATTTCGGGGTTGACCTCCTACCGAAAAACTTCTATGAGGGGCAGCATTCGCTAGTTAAGGAGGAGGTGTTATGTGGGATGAGTTTAAAAAGTTTGCGGTAGGTGGAAACGTCCTCGATCTTGCCGTGGGTGTCATTATCGGAGCTGCCTTTGGCAAGATTATCGGGTCGCTTGTTGATGATGTTATCATGCCACCGATTGGGTATTTGCTTGGCGGGGTCGATTTTTCTAATCTTTTCGTCAGTCTTTCTGGGAAAACTTTTGAGTCCCTCGCGGCAGCAAAAGCTGCGGGCGCACCGACTTGGAACATCGGTCTCTTTCTCAATACAATTATAAACTTTTTGCTCGTTGCTGGAGCGGCCTTTATGTTTATCGTAAAACCAGCCAACCGCATGAAAGCCGAACCGCCTCCGGGTCCACCGACCATCAAAGATTGCCCCTACTGTTTATCGACAATTCCGATCAAAGCGACGCGTTGTGGGCATTGTACTTCCGAAGTGAAGTAACGGAAGCTTCGCGGAACACCGAGTCTTTGGCTCGTAGACTCGGTGTCGGAAAATTTCTTTACTGACGGGACAGCAATCTTACGCTGCCGCAGGAATCTGCATACCCAACATTGGTCGTTGCTGCGGCAGCCAAATACGAAATGTTGAACCCTGACCGAGAGTGCTCTCCACAGAGACGTTTCCTCCCAATAGTTCTAACATCCGTTTGACAATATAGAGTCCGAGGCCAACTCCGCTGTGTCGGCGAGTGAGCACTTTCTGTTCTCCCTGACGAAATGCCTCGAAAATAACGGCAAGATCCTCGGGTGAGATCCCAGTTCCAGAGTCAGAGACTGCGATTTCCACTCCCTCACCTTTCGCTTGTATTGCTACGGATATTTTCCCCTTCTCGGTAAACTTGATCGCGTTACCGATCAGGTTTTTGATCACTACTTTCAGTTTGTTGGGATCGGTGTTTACCGATGGCAAGTCTGCGTCGGTATGACACTCCAGTTGTAAGCCGCTTTGCTGAAACAATTCCCACATCTCATTCTGTAACTCGGCAAGAAGTGGGAGAATTGCTACCTCCTTGAAATCAACTGGTAACTGACCGGCTTCTAACCGTCCAACTTGAAGCGTGTTGTTGATCAGCTCCAGCAGCCCCTGGGCGCTCCGTTCGATACGGCGTAATGTCTCAATCTGTTCGTTTGTGAGTGGACCGAACGTTTGTTCCAGCAAGAGATCTTTGTAGCCCAGAATAATCTGCAGTGGGGTTCGTAGCTCGTGAGAGACGGTAGCAAGAAAGTCAGACTTGAGACGGTTTGCACTCTCAGCTTGTTCTAAGAGTCGCGCGTTTTCCAAAGCGAGCGCGGCAAACTGTGCGATGCCGAGCGCGAGGCGATGTTGTTGCGGCGTGAAGTGAGACATGCTGTCGCGTGACCCAACGGTTTGTACACCAATGACCTCATTCCCTCGACGGAGGACGAAACAGAGAGCTGTCCGGAACCCAAAGGGAGCGAGTAGGGTAGCCGGGACCTTTGTCTGTGATTGAGCGTTCCCATGCGCGATCACTTCTTCCCGTGCGAGATTGCGGAAAAAGGGAATCAGTGCTGTGCGAGGAGCCGCAAAATTCCGCAGGCTTTCCCATTGGGCCGAGGAGTACCCCCAACTTGCGACAGGCGTGTAGGCATCTTGTTCAGAGTTCCACAGTAACGCATGACTACTCTCGCAGCCGAGAACTGAAGCCGTTAGTTGGCAGAGTCGTTCTAAGATGACCGGTGTAGAAAGAGAGGACGTCAACTCACGACCGACTTGTGCAAGCGTAGTTGAGATTTGCACTTCTGAACGGAGTGCTTCTTCGTTCTGCCGGAGCTCGGCAAATGCGCGACTGGCACGGAGCAAGTAGCGCACTCGATGTCCAAGCAAGACCCAGTTGATCGGTTTGGTGATAAAATCGGTAGCTCCAACTTCATAGGCACGATGGATGGACCCTTCGTCTTCCAGGCCAGTGAGCATCATAATTGGAATGTGTTCTCCGGTAGGCATCTTGCGGAGCGCTGTACAGGCTTGGAAGCCGTCGAGTTCAGGCATCATCACATCCAGTAGCACCAGGTCTGGGGTGAGCCGCTGAAACATGGTCAGCGCTTGCCGTCCATCTTCTGCCTCTTCGACAAGAAAGCCGGCTTGTTCGAGTGCCTCACGAACGAGTAGCCGAATAGTCATGCCATCATCGACCACGAGGATGAGAGGCTGGTGATGATTATTCAAGGTGTCGGTCATCGAAGTATCCTTCCTAAAGGGTCGAGCTGAGGGCAGTGTGGCCGTGAATGTATTCTGTTTCGATCGCTAGGAGTAAAAGGGCGGCCTCGTGTATCGTCCTCCACGGACAGGGAGGATGAAGACTGTAGAAGTTCCGAAGTGTGATGTCCCACACCCATAGATCTTTTTCGTCCAACTTACGGACTGACATTCGATCTGCCCTCTCTCAAGCGCACATGATCACCAGAGCAACACCCTCTGGCATTTTACCTATCGGTATTTGTCCCTAATGCTTTAAAACGTCAGTGAAGACAGGGGGTTAAATTGATTTTCCGATTGGCAAACAGGTTGACAAGAAAAGGAAATACGCATTGCGTCGTATTCCCTTTTCTTGCCTGTAGGGAGGGAAGAAGCGGGCGGTGCTATTCAGTAAACTTCCAGGTTCCTTCGGCGCTCCCGTTAATTTTCCACCGCGGGATAACAACATTGGGGTCTTTGGTCGCTTCGAACTCGACCGCAACCGGAAGACCAATGGCGACTGCTTCTTCATCGTTCATGAGGACTCCGGCGACACGCACAAGAGAACCATCGGTTTCATGGCAATCGTCCAACTCGATCAGGCCAACAACGTAAGGGACCGCCTCAATGAACGCACTGAGGATGGGCTGTGTGACCACAATATAACTGTGGAGAACCCCTTTCCCTGAGGTCTCGAACCACGTGAGGTCCATCGAGGTGCATTTGCTACAGGCGGGGAACGGAGGGAACCATTTGTGACCACAGGTTTTGCATTGACGAATGAGGTACTTGTGTTGTTTTGTGCTCATCCACCATTCGGCGGTGTCGAAATCCGGTACGATAACGATTTTACTGTAATCAATTGGTCCGGGCATGGGAGATCCTTTCTGCTTTTGCAAAGCCGCTCTTTGATCTGATCGCGTAAAACGTAATGGCCGGGTGTGGCCACTCGTTCCGCTTTACGTTCTGGCGCGATTATGCCGAAATCCCTCGTAAGATGACGGAACTAGAGGTAGCCTCAGTTCCCCAACCCAGACACGCCGCGATGCGTGCGTTCTTCACCTGGCGACATCCGGCTTTGCGATCATACGTGTGCCTGCCCTCTGCCGCTCGTGGGCAAGCATCATCGACGCGGTGACGGAGCTGCCGGACGTTTTCGATTACCATGCTGATTCCGTGGGTGTATCCTTCAGAGAGATGCCCACCGGAGAGGTTCGATGGTAACTCGTGGTCGATCTGCAAGCGCCCGCCTTTGACAAAGTCTTTTGCTTCACCTTTGCCACAAAAACCATAGGCTTCGAGTTGGATGATGGTCGTAAAGGTAAAAGCATCATAGCAAGAAATGAGATTCACATCTTTTTGACTGATCCCTGCCATCCCAAACAGGCGGTTACGACCATAGTTGCCGGCGACATAGTGAATCTCCGGACGTGAATAGTTCCATGCCGGACTCGGAGCCATCGTACGAGCTGTGCCACCCATGATAAAAACTGGCGGTTGGTGCAAATCGTACGCCCGTTCACGAGAAGTGATAATCATCGCGGCGGATACATCTGTTTCCAAGCAACAATCGAGTAAGCGGAATGGTTTGGAGACCCAGCGTGACCGTTGGTGATCTTCAATAGTGATCGGTGCCCGCATAATTGCTTTCGGATTGAGACTGGCATGATACCGGTGAGCGACGGCGACTTCTGCCAGTGTTTTTGTTGTTGCGCCAGTGTCACGTAAATAGCGCATGGCTGACATGCCAAACCATTGCGCAGGTGTCGTCCACCCCCAATGCATATAAAACTGTTGGTCACCGGCGGCTTGGGTGGGGGGCACCGGGCCGCTTGGGGCTTGACCACCCATGCGGCGCCCAGAGCGGCCATTCATCGAACGGAAAATGATAATTGTCTTGCAATACCCTGCTTCAAGCAAACCGATCGCATGTCCGACGAGCGCTTCAGTGCTTGACCCACCCCCAAAAATATCGAGCGAATAGTTGAGGCGAATGCCAAGCGACGTAGCGACATGATTCGAACTTGTCGAATCCCCCGCTTGGTAGCTGGTCATGCCGTCGATGTCGCGTGGCTCCAATCCCGCATCAGCCATCGCTTTCTTTACCGCCTCACACGCCATCGACAACGTCGTGCGATTCGATGGCCGCATGTGCGGCGTTTCCCCTACACCAACGATACAATACTTATCGGTTAGTGCTCCCATCCTTTTTTCCTCCTGTAAGAAACGGTCAACTGTGATCCTTAGGAGGCGAAATGGCGAAATGGGATAAAGGGATAAAGGGATAAAGGAAGAATGCTGTTTACATTTTTTCCTTTTCGCCATTTCCCCTTTTCGCCGTTTCCCCCTTTTTGCCAAATGCTCAATACTGAAAGTTGCTTTTACATTTCCATGGACCGGCGAATCTCTTGTACAAACTCATGCGCCCGTCCGACATCTTGTCGTTCCGGCGAACCCAGACCAACGACTACACGGTCGAGTACGCCTTTGTAACGAGCGGCGAGCTTTTGCGCGATTTCATCATAGGTGCCGACAATCGCGAGTTCCTCTAACATGTCGTCGGTAATTTCTGCGGCCATGTCAGCCCATTGCCCTTTGGCTGCTTTTTCATTGAGACGGTAGCAGGTATCACCCCATCCATGCGCATCAAGTACGCCTTTGTAGGTGCGAGTCGAGGCATAGAAAGATATCTGCTGCTTCACTGGCTGTTTGGCCTTTTCGACCTCATCGCGCGTGGCACCACTGGCGATGAACGTTCCCGTAATGAGCGATAGCTCCTCTCGTTTGCGTCCAGCTTTCGCTAAGCCTTTGTGTAGATTCGGGACGACAGTTTCATTGATGTACTTGGCCGAGTGAAAACCGTGAATATAAAAT
>JAYVFX010000229.1:0-3433 GCA_043772795.1 Deltaproteobacteria bacterium | reverse complement strand
TTTTCTGGTCTACCAAGCGCTGAAAACGGCCTTCTGGAGGGGAACAAAAACGAGATCTCCTTCTATTGTCAGCTGAACTGGATTTTCATCAGCCCAGGCTCCAGCCATGTGACCGCTCCGCGCCCTCCAGGCAAAACACAACAGTCGAGTCAAAATACTCACGCTTCGTTTCTCGTCCAAAGTCATCGTAGGTATATTTTATCGTCGCAAAACCACTCGTTATCAGCGTGCGTTGACCCTTGAGATCGAAGTAGTCAAAGCGTACTACCTTGCCGTAACTGTCATATGTTGACTGCCTCTTGGCATACCTCCGCCTTTTGAAAACGATCGGAGTACCATCAAGACCAAACGAGGTGCGTTCTATTTCCTGGCCTTGGTTGTTGTACTTAGCATGCAGTGCAGCGTAGCCGTCCGAGTGGAGCGTGGGCCGGTCATGCTCATCGAAGTAGGAGACCTTCGTGGTGTACCCTCTTTCATCGTGTTCATATTTGATCGTGCAGAAGCCCTTATCGCTTCGCGCGGGGTTACCATCACGATCAAGTACTTTCTCTTCGATTTCGTTGCCGTGACCATCATACTTCCGCACTATCTGTGCATAACCTCCCATACGTAGTGTCGGTTTATCCTCCCCATCGAAAAACGCTACTGCAATGAGATTGCCAGAGAGGGGATCGTAACTAGAAGTCGTTTTTGCGAACCCATCGCTGTTGTTAATCGGTTTGTTATTCGTGTCTATATACGATTGCTCGATTCTTTTGTTCTGGGCATTGTAACGGTACATAATCGTGACGTAGGGTTCGTCATAGAATTCCGGTTTGCCATTAGGACCGAAGAATCGCTCTACTGTGGTGTTTCCATACTGGTCGTGCCCCATCTGCACTTTCGCGTAGCCGAAAGTACTTCGCACTGGGTGATCATTTTCATCAAAGCACGTACGTTCCCCAATATTCCCCTGATCGTCGTAGCGAGTCTTTATCCCTGCCACACCTGCATCAGTAAGGATGGGGTGGTCGTTTTCGTCGAGATACCATTCCTCAGTGCACCGTTCGTATGCATCCAGAAGACACTTGGCTTTGGCATATCGTCCATCCTGCAAGCTGATCTTGCCATCGGGGTCAAAGTAGGTGCGTGTGTAATTTCCTTTCTCATCGCGTGTCAGGGTGACTCTGCTATACCCCAACGCCCCCGTCACCAATTGTTGTGGTCCATCCGGACCAAACATTGTGATTTCGCTTAGATTGCCGTGGTCATCGTACGCCATCGTCAACCCGGCCGCGCCCAATTTCTTCATGATCGTCGGTTGGCCATCGGTTCCCCCATATTGTGTCTTGACGAGATTTCCAAATCCATCGTAGCTCAGAGAACCACTTGCGATTCCAAATTTGTTCACCACAGGTTTGCTTTTGTCATCATAGAGAAATTCAGTTATTGGGTTTCCCCAGTGGTCATATTCTGTTTTGTCGGTGAGAACCTCTTCCTGAGTCTCCTTTGGTTCGTTATTGTTGCCAAGGGAGACTTTTTCTACGGCGAGACCCCGCTGGTCAAAAGCAAGACGCAGCCCAAAAGCGCCAACCTCATCCGGTTGAGGCTTTCCATCACTGCCTAGGAAGTGTACTTCTTGGTCCAATCCTCGGTCCGGTCCACTTGTTGGCCGGACAAATCTGAGGAGCGTGATGCCACTAGGGCGCACGGATTTGTTAAATCCTTCCTCGATATACTGAGCAACAGCGGGGTCCGTGTACTTCAAAGTGTAGATCAGACGATCATAGAGCGTGTACGCTCGGACAGTATCTACGTGACCAGCACTGTCGCGAAGAAAGGTCATGTGACAGATATTTGTATTCGCATTGTAGCCGGGGGTTTGAGAGCTCTCGACCGGCAAATAGTTAAATGTGTCGAGACTGACCCCCGTCTGGACGGCGTGACGGCATTGGCCTTTGCTCGAAACTACACGGATTTCTTCCACTGGTCCCCACCAGCCATGCCAACTGAATTCTACGCTGCCGTAACGACGACCGAATTGTTCAGTAGTCAGTTTCCCTACTCCCTCCGGTAACCCCCACCGTGAAATTACATTTGCGTAGTATGCGACATGCTTATGCAAAAACATCTCCCAGTATGCGAGAGGCAATCCGACGAGAAGGGAAACGAGTGCCGCGACAAGCTGTTTTGGCTTCCACACATGACGCGTGTGTGGAGGTGACAAAAGGTGACGTTGTATCGTCGCTGGTTGAGAGTCTAATGGCGGGGACGGCTTTGGCTCAATTTTGAAGAGGACACTGTCTGATGCTGACATGTACAAAACGGGAATACCCCACTCCAACGTTTGACTTCGGCTGAGCGCTTTGCGCGCCTCATTGACTGCGGCTCCGACAGGAAGACTATCAGCCAACGATTCGTAGAATTCGCGGGCAAACTCAATAGCGGCGGCATCGCTGATCTCATACTGCATACCAACTACCGCTGGTACACGTTGGCGTAACAAAAGTGCCGCAACACTAGAGAATACATTGCGCGAACTTCCGCGTCCCCCTTCACACGAGTTCAGCACGACGAGCCGGAGCGAGCGGTGATCAGTGAGCAACCGACCCAAATCCGTGGCATACAGACGCTCCGTTCGTCCAGTTTCATCGGCAAGATTGATGAAGCCTTCATCGGTACGCACGTCAAAGCCACCTTCCCCAATGAAGTGAAACGCATGCCACGGCCCACGCCGCATGGCCTGCTGCAAATCCCGGCCAGTTTGCCCTGGCAACCACGACAGTTCGACACGTCCTTGTTGTACCAGTTCTGCGAGAGCGTCTGTTATTTTGCGCTGTTCCCGTTGAATATCGAGCTGCTTTTGATCGATCGGCGCAGCGATCATTCCTAGGACGCGTAGTGGCGCAGAGATCGGCAGAGGTGCAATCGGATGAGACTCTTCAAATGTGCGGATGATCGTGGAGTAACGGGACAGACCAACATATTCACCTCGACGTGGGTCGTAGAGAAATTCCCAGGGAAGAGCAGCCAACTCTGGCGCGTGAATATTTAACTTGAGTCGGAGCCCTTTTCCTTGATTGAGGGTTTGCTGATGGCTGGCGTAATAACGACTGCGTATCTCCCCAACGAAGAGCGCATTAAACAACGCTTGACCGAATGTCTGCACGGTCTTTTCTTCAGGCAGCACTTCCTTTCGTCGCGTACCGCTAGACCGTAGCAGGGCGATTTCAATATCCTTGAGTGCACTTGCTAACGCGTGTTCACTATAAGGAAACTGCATCGTTGCCCGTACGTCTTCGGCAGCAGTTGGGCGAAAACTCACCGGATACTGGTGGTCACTACCTTCACCAATTTCAATCTCGAAATCGACGTATTCGAGACTATCAGCATTCATCTCGCTCTGTTCGTCCGACATTGAAGACCCCCCTGCGCTTCCGTTTCGACAAGTTGG